>JBGPAO010000053.1:0-13155 GCA_041480755.1 Bacteroidia bacterium | reverse complement strand
CTCCCCTTAATTATGGATCTGCAGCTGCATTAGCAGCGGCCAGTCGCGCACTTCAGGGTTATAATGATGCACTGTCAAAGGAATGCCTTGAAACTGCTGAAAAGGTATGGACTGAGGAACATGGTCATGAACCTGATATTTTCAATCATGGAAATACAACCGGGGGCCAACTGGAAGATGAGGAATTAAAAGCCGCCCTGGAATTGCTGATATGCACCAAAGATGAGCAGTATGCAAAAAGGATAAATGAATTATTGCCATATATAGAAAGGCGTTTTGGTATGGTTGCCGTTAGTGCGGTCCGTGCTATTCCTTATATGGACGAACAGTACGCAGAAAAAATAAAGAGCCTGGTGATAAATTTTAAGAATCAGTCGGACAGGTTCATTAATGAAAATCCTTTTGGAGTACCTGTAACCCGGGGAGGATGGGCAGGGAGCGGGATGGTAATCCAGACTGGCATTACAAATTATTATCTCCATAAAGCATTCCCGGAAATTATAAGTCCTGATAATACGTTTAAAGGTCTTGATTATATCTTCGGCTGTCATCCGGGTTCAAATATTTCATTTGTTTCCGGTGTCGGAACTAAATCAAAAATGGTAGCATACGGCAATAACAGGGCGGATTATTCTTTCATTGCCGGAGGTGTTGTGCCCGGAGTACTCATTATTCCACCTGATTTCCCTGAGAATAAGGAAGACTGGCCTTTTTTATGGGGGGAAAATGAATATGTGATCCCTATGTCATCAAGTTATTTGTTCCTTGTTAATGCTGCCATTGATCTTTTAAAATGAACCAGATAAAACATATTTACCCTGATTATGAAATCCACTCTTAGTTACCAAAGGATCATTATAGTAACAGTTTTGTGTTTATCGATTGCAGTCATAGAATCATTTGCCCAGTTTCCTGAATTTCCTCCTGATAATCCGACACGTATCATGGACCGGGACCAGATGATGTGGCAACTCGGAATTTCTTTTCCATCCCTGCCATCCAAGCTTGAAGATCCAAAAGCACCCGATAATGCATGGCCAGCTGATTCTTCAAGACCTGAGGGTAACTGGATTGATGCCCAAAATCATACTATTACAAGATCAGGATTCGGACTCTGGAATAATTATGACGACAGCAAAACAGGCTGGTATACACCCATAGACCTGTTAAAGATGAAGGATGGTACAGTTATCTCCACTCCTGAACAATGGTGGAGTCAGCGCCGACCGGAAATCCTGAAAGATGTCCGGGAAGAACTATGGGGCGTAATACCTCCTGACAGCATCCTGCCTGCTGTCACTTTTTCAACAGTTGTCTCTACCGGCGAGGCAGCAGGTTCAGCATATATTCAGAAAATAATCACTGGTACGATAGATGTATCAGGATATCCCCGGGTCAGGAACGTCCCGCGGATCTCTGCAACACTCAGGATCCCCGCTAATAAAACAGAGCCAGTACCTGTGATGGTGGTATTTGGAGGTGGCCGTTTTATTCCAATAGAAATATACTGGGAAATATGCTCCGGTCATGGCTGGGGTGCCTGCATTATTGATTGTGCAGCTCTTCAGCCAGATAATGGCGTCGGACTTACAAGCTATATTATTGGTCTATGCAATAAAGGCAACTGGAGAAAACCCACTGATTGGGGGACTCTTGCAGCATGGAGCTGGGGTATCAGCAAACTTATTGATTATTTTGAGACCGATCCTGACGTGGATGAGACTAAAGTAGGTGTTACCGGACACTCACGTTTCGGGAAAGCAACTTTGGTGACCATGGCTTATGAACCGCGAGTGGCTATTGCATTCCCGAGCTGTTCAGGAAGCCTTGGGGCGAAAATGAACAGAAGACACTGGGGGCAGGATCTGGAAAACTCAGCCTGGGACCAGGAATATCACTGGATAGCGGGAAATTTCTTTAAATGGATGGGGCCTTTGCATGATACCAGTTATTTGCCCCGAAAATGTGAACTTATGCCTGTGGATGCACATTCATTATTATCGCTCTGTGCTCCCCGCCCTGTTTTTGTTAATGGAGGAGTTAATGATACCTGGACTGATGCTTATGGGATGTACCTTACATGCAAGGAGGCCACACCTGTTTATGAATTACTTGGAAAACAGGGACTTGTGATGACAGATCCTAAACCAGATGTAGATGTTGCGTATATTTCAGGAGATATTGGTTACCGGTATCATAAGGAAGGTCATGTTGATGCACCTGACTGGCCGGCTTTCTTTGAGTTTGCGTCAAAATATATTAAAGTATCCGGCAAATAAGACTGTCAGAACCTTATCCTGGATCTTCGTGGAAATGACGGGGGAGATCCTTTCTGTTCCGTGCCTTTAAAAACTGAAATTTAACATGCCATCTCCCCTGCGTTTTTCTTTGCCGAAAGTAAGTTGTAAGCACCCTTTGTTACCACTTTACTTGTTTTAATATCAAAACCTTCGGGTAACATTACTTCTGTATAACCTCTGTCGGTAACTCCTTTATGTACCTGAATCATCCGGTATTCAGTAAATGGCTGCCCGTTTTCTTCTTTTTCCTTCTCAAAAACAAAGATATAATCTTTATCTTCGAAGCTGACAATTCCATCTGAAGGCATTGAAACTACATCGTTGCCTGATGTTTCAATAATGGCATTTACATACATGCCCGGTAAAACGTTATTGCAAATATCTGAAACCTTTGCATAGACTTTATAGGTTTTATCTGTGCTGATTGATTTTCCTGTCTGATAAATAATTGCCTCATGTTGTTCATTTTCGCTATTGATAAAGAAACGGATCTTTTGACCGATGGCTACTTTATTAGCGTCTTTCTCAAAAAGTGTGAGCTCAAGTAAAAGCTTGTCGTTATTTACGATTTCGAACATTACATCAGAAGGTGCAACATATTTGCCTATATTAACATTTACAGTTTTAATATGGCCCCGGATAGGTGCAAGTACAGGTACTGTGCAGGAGATATCTTCCTCACTAAGGTTTGCAGGATTTATGCCAATTAATAAAAGTTTCTGTTCCAGGGCTTTGACCTGGGCCTTCAGACTTTTATATTCAGCTGTAACTTCCTCTACGTTCATTTGGGAATAAACATCGTCCTTGTACAACTCACTATGGCGTTTATACTCGGCTTCGGCATATTCAAGCTTGCTTTTAGCTTCCAGATAATTCTCCTGGACATCGACAAAGTCGTTGCTTTCCAGAATAGCCAGGATTTGTCCTTTTGTTACAGAATTGCCAGGAAGAAGCGAAGTACTTTTTACATAACCACCCATAGGCATACACACTGCAGCCATAGCTTGAGGCGCAACAGTTACATTTCCATTCACCTTGAGCGTACCATTAAGTGAACGCATTTCAATTGAACCTACCGTGATATTGGCAAGCTTTTGCTGGTCGGCACGAAGCTCTACAACATCATCTGGAAGTATTTCTGCGATTTTACTTTCGATATTATTACTATCAGTGCCATTGCATGAAATTAAAGCAAATATGATTGCAGTTATTGCAGTCATAGATATAAAACTTTGTTTTGTCATAGCGTATATATTTTAAAAGATTTTACCTGTAATTAATTCTATCAGAATAATCGTTTGATTATAGTTATTCAATTCATCAAGATAGTTTTGCTTTATGCCTGATGCGCGGTTTAGATTCAGGATGTAATCCATATAATCGATTGCCCCTGCCTGGTAACTGCGAGTTGCCTGTTCAATGATAATCCCGGCTTCGGGAACAGCTTGTTGCTCGTAATATTCGACGCTGTTTCTATATTTCGAATATTCTCCCAGCAACTCACCATAATCGCTCATCACACTTTTCGAATAATACTCCGCATTTGTCTGTGCCATCTTCTCTTTCAAATTGGCTGCCTTTGCTTTAGAGGTGTAAGGCACGAACCAAAGTGGAATTGAAACACCTGCCTGAATGCCCGTGAACCGGTCGTCCAGACTAAAAGTTCGCGGAACACCATCTATATCCTGTACACCTTGAATGGTTTGACTGAACCAGCCAATGTTGAAATCGGGCATTATCTGACTTCGTTCAACTTTCTTTTCCAACCTTGATACTTCAACCTGTTGTTGCATATAGCCCACCAAAGGATTTGCCATAAGTGCTGAGCTATCTGAACCCGGGGAAAATGCCATCCTCTGTAAAGTACTATCTGCCGGGTAATGCACTACCGCGGAATTTAAAAGTTTTTGAAGCTTTTTCGTGTAAATATCTAAATCTGCGATTAACTGTCTCATTTGATTTTTCACTTCCAGACTCTGGGAACGTACAGTAATCATTTCAAGCTTGTTAGTTTCGCCAGCTTTTGCTCTGAGTTCTGCTGCCCTGAGAAAACCTGAATATAAACTATCCTGAAAAACAACCAGCTTCTGTTTTGAATGCAGGTACACCAATTGCCAATAAACCTGTTTTACCTGTGTGGATATTTCGAGCTGTGATGCTTTTAGTTGCCATTCGCTGCTCTTAACATTTGCTGTTGCCAGGGTGTTTTGATTTATGTAGACTGTGGGAAAAGCAAATGATTGCGAAATACTAAAGCTATTATCTTTTGTATATGAATTGAATTGTCCATATTCTCCGTCAATTGAAGTTTTTGGTAAATCCCACGATGCACCTTTCAGCGCTTTTTGTACATCTACCGAATAAAATGATGAACGTATGGCCTGGTTACTGTCTAAAGCCAGTTGAATTGCTTGTTTTAAATCGATGGGCTTTGCCTGTTGTCCTTTGACTGTATTAAACAATGATAAACTCAATAGTATCAATAACACCTTTGAAGAACTTCTGACCGATTTTTTCTTAAATATTGCCCTGAAAGAAAATGATGAAAAAATGATATAAAATACGGGCAGAATTATCAAAGTAAGAAGTGTTGCCGAAAACAGTCCTCCAATAACTACTGTTGCAAGTGGTTTTTGAACTTCTGCGCCGGCGGATGTAGAAATGACCATCGGCAAAAAGCCCAGCATTGGGGCCGTGCCTGTTAAAATTACGGAGCGTAAGCGATGTCTTAATCCTGTCAGGACACGCTCAGTTATGTCTGAAATACCCTCTTTTTCGAGGCGGTTAAATTCGCTTATCAATACTATCCCATTTAGAACGGCAACTCCAAATAAGGCTATAAAACCAACCCCTGCCGAAATGGAAAAGTTCATCCCCCTTAGCCAGAGGGCAAAAACACCGCCAATGGCAGCCATAGGTACGGCTGTAAAAATCAGTAAGGCCTGTTTTACTGAATAGAAAGTAAAATAAAGCAATACGAAAATAAGTAGCAATGCAACAGGTACGGCAATTGACAATCTGGTTTTAGCTGCTACAAGGTTCTGGAACTGACCTCCATAAGTAATATAATAACCTGTCGGAAGCTGTATTTTCTGATCGATCTGTTTCATAACTTCATTTATTACACTTTGGACATCACGGTTTCTTACATTAAATCCAATGGTTATACGACGCCTGGTATTTTCGCGGGAAACCTGGGCAGGACCGGATTTTACTTCAATATTTGCAATTTGTTCAAAAGGTATTTGTCCGCCATCGGGCAAAGCAACCGAAAGGTTTTTCACATCATCGAGGCTTTGACGGTAATCTTTATCGAGACGAACCACAAGGCCAAAGCGTTTCTCCCCATCAAATACAACACCTGCCTGGCTTCCGGCAAATGCAGCACGCAATACGCTGTTTACTTCTTCGATAGAAAGACCATACTGAGCAAGACGGTCACGGTCATATTCAACCTGAACCTGTGCAAGACCAGTGACCTTCTCTGTATTAATATCAGCAACGCCTTTAATAAGCTGTATGATTTTTTCCACATCTCCAGCTTTTTCAGTCAATGTATTCAGATCATCGCCAAATATTTTAATAGCAATATCCTGTTTGGAACCTGAAAGCAATTCGTTGAAACGCATCTGAATAGGTTGTTGAAAGTCGAATTTTACACCAGCCATTACTACCAGTTTTTCTTCCATTTTAGCAACAAGTTGTTCCCGGGTTCTGGCCGATGTCCATTCGCTTTTAGGTTTAAGGGTAATAATGTAATCTCCCGTTTCCATAGGCGTTGGGTCAGTTGGTATTTCACCAGCGCCAATTTTGCAGACCGCATGTTTAATTTCAGGGAAATTTTCCAGCAAAATTTTATTGGCTTTCTCAACTTGTTCAACGGTGTTGGTAAGTGAACCTCCCTGCAAAGTAATTACCCCGGCTGCAAGGTCGCCTTCTTCAAGTTGCGGAATAAACTCACCTCCCAGACGGGTAAACAAAATCAAACTAATAATGAACAAAACTATACCAGAAACTGAAACCAATAATTTGTGTTTGAGCGAAAAGCCAATGACCGGGTTAAAAACTTTATGAAACCAGTCCATCAGCCTGTCTGAAATATTGGGCCTATGTCCTGTTTTTTTACTTAGAAATAAAGCTGAAGCCATTGGAACATAAGTTATCATTAAAATGGCTGAACCCAGCAATGCAAAAGCCACGACCTGCGCCATAGGCCTGAACATCTTACCCTCTATGCCTACCAGTGCCATAATTGGTAAATAAACGATAAGTATAATGATTTGACCGAAGGTGGCGGAACTCATCATGCGTTTAGCCGATTCAAAAACGTTATCATCCATCTGTTGCGTTGAAAACTTTGCAATGCCATGGTGGTGATGTTTGCTCATAGTTAAGCGGTGAACGACGCCTTCAACAATAATCACAGAACCATCCACAATCAAACCGAAGTCTATAGCCCCAAGGCTCATCAGATTGCCTGACACGCCAAAAATATTCATCATGGAAATGGCAAAAAGCATTGCAAGCGGTATTACTGAAGCAACAATAAGGCCTGCACGAATGTTGCCCAGCAATAACACAAGAACAAAAATTACAATCAACGCACCAATAATAAGGTTTTCGGATACTGTACCAATGGCCCGGCCAACAAGATCGGAACGGTTAAGAAATGGCTCAATTTTAACACCTTCAGGCAGTGACTTTTGTATGAATTGAATACGATTTTCCACATTTTCGATTACCTCATGTGCGTTTGCACCCCTGAGCATCATTACCACACCACCGACTGCTTCGGCTGTATCAACCACAAAAGCCCCATAGCGGGTAGCGCTTCCAAATTGGACAGTTGCAATATCCCGGATTAATACCGGGATACCGGACAGATTGGTTTTAATTACAATTTTTTCAATATCCTCAAGCGATTTAACCAGACCAATACCACGTATAAAATATGCAGCAGGTTTTTTATCGATATAGGCGCTACCGGTATTTTCATTGTTCCGTTCAAGTGCTTCAAAGATATCGGTAAGCGTGAGGTTCATTCCCCTGAGTCTTTCCGGAATTACGGCTATCTCGTATTGTTGCACAAAACCACCGTAGCTATTAATATCTGCTACGCCAGTAGTGCCAAGCATTTCACGGCGAACTACCCAATCCTGAATGGTACGCAGTTCCATTGGTCCATATTTTTCTTCCAGACCCTTATCGACAGCAAGCCTGTATTGGTAAATTTCACCCAGTCCGGTAGAAATTGGGGCTAGTTCAATGTCTGCAAGCCCGGCAGGGATTGCATCTTCGGCCTCCCGAAGTCTTTCATTAAGCTGCTGCCTTGCCCAGTATACATCTATATCTTCTTTAAATACAACTGTTACAACAGACAGGCCTAATCGTGATATGGAACGAAGCTCAACAATGTCAGGAATGTTTGCAACAGCAATCTCAATCGGGGCAGTAATAAAACTTTCGACTTCCTGCACAGCCAGTGATGGGGCAATTGAAATAACCTGGACCTGGTTATTTGTAATATCGGGTATTGCATCAATCGGTAAACGGGTTAATGAATATGTACCCCACCCAATTAATGCCACAATAAACAGACCTATAATAAATTTATTTTTTATTGAAAATTGAATGGCGCGATCTATCATTTTAATAATAAATTAAGTTAATACCAGCATAAAACCTCATTCCCGGATGATTTCAACCGGGATATTGATATAAAAGAGGCTTGTATTAACTCATTTTAGGCGGCTGCCAGATAGAAGTGTAAAATGATGAAACAAAATCAGGATTGAAGTCTGAGAATTTTTCCCCTGAAAAAATAAAACAGCTAAAACTAAAGGAAGTATTTTGATCTAATATGGTTGATGCACAGCAACTGCAAGTACAGAAAGGGGAACAGTGATCCATACCGTCATGTGTACTATTTGGAGCAGTTTTGATACTTTCAGTTAAAGTCTTTGGATTATAGCTACACAAATCAAGACAAGGCATGACAGTAAGAACCAAAACATATAATGCAAATATGGAAGCAAAAAGTTTCATAATTCAGAAGGCAAAGATAAAAAGTAAAATACAATCTGGAATTTTATGAAGTAAGAATAATTTACTCATAAATAGAACATCATCCTTGTACACTAATAGACTAGACTATGACTCTTATACCGGAGACACCTTTCCAACCATTCGCCAGAATAACCATGGAAAAAACCTTCGGATGTAAACGATTAAAAGCTCCTTACCTCCAATCAGGACATCCCGCTTCCTTTTATAGATGGCATTCATGTATTTTTTTGCACACTTTTCTACCGGCATCCCTTCAGCAAGGCTTTTATCCATTTTACCCTGCGCTGTTCCATCCCTGGTCAGCGCGCGATATGATATATTGGTACGTATTCTGCCAGGGTAAGCTATAGTGACATAAACATTCCTGTCCCTTAATTCTATACCCATTGTTTCAAAATAGCCCTTTACAGCATGTTTTGCTGCAGAATAAGCCGACCTTAAAGGAAATCCAAAAAGTCCTGACATACTGCTGGTTACAGCTATCTGTCCTCCTCCCCGTTCCAGCATGTGGGGTAGGATATTCTTACTCAGTATAACATATGAAAAGAAATCAATTTCCATGATTTTCCTGTCAAACTCAACATCAGTTTCATTTGTTAAAGACCGGTGACTTAGACCTGCATTATTTATAAGTATGTCAATTCCACCAAACCTGCCAATAGAAGTTTTTACTGAATTTTCAAGCGATTTTGAATCAAGCATATCCAAAAAAAGAACAGAGCTTTCGCCCCCTATTTCTTCACATTTTTTCCTTACACGTTCAAGTTCTTCCAATTCATTTGATGACAGGATGGTTTTCGCACCTTCCCGGGTAAATTCGTACGCCAGAGCTTCACCAATACCTGAAGAAGCACCGGTGATCCAGACGACTTTGTCTTTAAATTTCATAGTAAAAAAGAATCAAGTTACAGGGTACAAGGTGCAAGTTACAAGTTGCAAGGCAATATTAATCAATATCATTCGAAAATCATTTCACTTCTTCTCCCTTCCCCAGACCCACACCCAGACTGAGAACCGAGAACTGAGAACCGAGAACCAGACGCTTATTTATATTCAGTCTAAATTAGCTTATCCTTTAAAAATTGACAAATCAGGCGGACAACGGATGCCTTTAGTATATAATTTTGCATGCTGAATAAATTTTAAGTTTTGATGTCCGGAAAGGAGATTACACACGAAGGTATTGTACAGGAAGTCCGGGATAATAATGTTATTGTAAGTTTTGTTTCTCAACCCGCCTGTTCCTCATGCAATGTGAAAAGCAGCTGCTCAATGTCCGGGGGAGAACTCAGGAATCTTGAGGTTCCCTCAGCGGGGAAATTATATAAGTCAGGAGAGAAAGTTCTTGTTGTGCTTCAGCAATCTCATGGGTTCAGAGCTGTTTTCCTGGGTTATATCCTTCCATTTCTGATACTTTTAATAAGCCTGGTTATTTTACTTAAGCTTACAAATAATGAGGGACTTGCCGGTTTATTATCCATTTCCTCTCTTATACCCTATTACCTTATTTTATGGCTTCTAAGAGGACAGATTAATGAAAGCTTTAAATTCCGGTTACTAAAGGACTGAGAGTTGTTTCATATGAGTGCAACAATTATATATACGATCATTTCCCTGAGTGCAACCGGCGCCATTTCTGCTGTAATACTCTATTTTGTCGCGCAGCGGTTTAAGGTTTATGAGGATCCGCGGATAGACCAGGTAGAAGATGCATTACCTTCAAATAATTGCGGAGGATGTGGTTACCCGGGTTGCAGAAATTTCGCTGAAGCCTGTGTAAAAAGCGAAAATCTTAGCAGTTTGTTTTGTACTGTAGGAGGAAATGAAACAATGGCAAAGGTAGCTTTGATCCTTGGATTGGAGGCGGTGGCGCAGGATACAAAAGTTGCGGTAGTACGTTGCGCAGGTTCATATGATAAAAGACCCCGGATCAACATTTATGATGGCCCTCCATCCTGTATACTTGAAAGCAGCCTCTATCCTGGTGATACCGGATGTCCCTATGGCTGCCTTGGACACGGTGACTGTGTAAAAGCTTGTGATTTCGATGCCATTCATATGGATATCACAACAGGACTTCCGGTAGTAACAGATGAGAAATGCACTGCCTGTAATGCCTGTGTGCTGGCATGCCCGAAACATATTATAGAACTCAGGAAAAAGAATAAAAAAGATCGCAAAATTTTTGTTTGTTGCATCAATGAAGAAAAGGGTGTTATCGCAAAGAAAAACTGCGAAGTAGCTTGCATTGGCTGCGGAAAATGTGTAAAAGTTTGTCCATATGAGGCAATAATACTTGAAAACTATCTCGCATATATCGATCCGATTAAGTGCAGATTGTGCAGGAAGTGTGTTGAGGTATGCCCGACAAATTCAATCCATGAAATCAATTTCCCTCCGGGAAAAAGTCAGGATGGGACAGATGCAACGGTTGATGTAGAAATAGTTGAAAACCTATAAACTGATATAAACTGATCGTGCTTAAAACTTTTTACAAAGGAGGTATTCATCCGGCAGACAATAAGATCACTGCAGGAAAACCTATATCCGACCTGCCAGTTCCCCCCATTGTTATCCTCCCGGTACTCCAGCACATTGGTACTCCGGCTAAGGTACTGGTCAAAAAAGGAGATAAGGTCAAAACCGGCCAGATGATAGCGTATGGTGAAGGTTTTATTGCTGCCAATATCCATTCTTCCGTAACTGGTACAGTTACAAGGATTGAAAAGTTTACCGATGCATCAGGTTATAAAAGGACTGCAGTTGAGATTGAAACAGCAAGTGATGAATGGATGGACGACATAGACATTAATCCAGGGCTTGTGACTGATATCAGTCTTTCAATACCTGAAATAATGGTTAGAATATGGGATAAAGGAATTGTAGGGATGGGTGGAGCGACATTTCCAACACATGTCAAGATGGCCTTCCCCAGAGGGAAAAAAGTTGAACGTCTCATCATAAATGGAGCTGAATGCGAACCTTATGTCACAGCAGACCACAGGCTGATGCTCGAAAAAGGTGAAGAAATCCTGGTTGGTATCCGCATAACTATGGAGGTTATTGGCGTTGAAAATGCAATTGTCGGGATAGAAAACAATAAGCATGACGCGATTGAAAATCTCCGGAAACTGGCAGAGAAATATCCTGGCATCACTATCCAGGGATTAAAAGTCAAATATCCGCAGGGAAGTGAAAAACACCTTATTAAATCCATTACCGGACGTGAAGTGCCGTCAGGAGGACTACCCATTGATGTCGGGGCTGTTGTTTTTAATATCGGGACAATGTTTGCTGTATATGAAGCAGTCCAGAAAAATAGACCTCTGATAAGCAGGATAGTTACAGTAACAGGAAAATCTTTAAAAAATCCGTCAAATTTCAGAGTCCGGATAGGTACTCCTGTTTCAGAACTCATAAAGGCCGCCGGGGGTCTTCCGGATAATGCAAGCAAAATAATTGCAGGCGGCCCGATGATGGGAAAAGCATTAAACACACTGGAAGTTCCGGTTACAAAAGGTATGTCAGGATTGTTAGTGCTTGATGATATTGAATCAAAAAGAAAACCGGTACAGAATTGCATCCGATGTACCAGATGCGTAACTGTCTGTCCTGTGGGAATCGAGCCCTATCTGATAATGTCAATGGTCGAAAAGGAGAAATGTGAATTTCTGGATGATTGTCATATAAATGATTGTATGGAATGTGGTTCATGCAGTTACATATGCCCGGCAAACCGTCCCCTTTTGGATTACATCAGGCTGGGTAAGGCAAAATTAAAAAAGCAGAAGCAACTGCAGAAAGAAAGCTGAAAAACTCTATCTGAAATAATGAGCATGATTACTGTTTCTCCGGCACCTCATGATCATAGCGAAGAGTCAGTCAGGAAACTGATGTTCGGTGTGATTATCGCTCTTGTGCCAACATTTATAGTTTCATTCATTTTTTTTGGTGTGGGTGTACTGATCATAACACTTACATCGATGCTCTCATGTGTAGCATTCGAATACCTGATCCAGCGATTCATATTGAAAAACGAATCCTCAATCAGTGATGGTTCAGCCATGGTAACCGGCCTCCTTCTTGCTCTCTGTCTGCCAGCAAACATTCCTTTCTGGCAAGTGATAATTGGCAGTCTGGTAGCTATCGGCGTCGCAAAAATGTCTTTCGGTGGACTGGGCAATAATCCGTTCAATCCGGCACTGGTTGGAAGAGTATTTCTTTTCGTATCATTTCCTGTTCAGATGTCTACGTATCCTGAACCTTTACAAAACTGGTTCTCATATACTGATGCCAGTACCGGTGCAACCCCCCTGTCGATGATTAAAGAAGGAATGAAAAACGGGGAATCAATGCCGGACCTGATGACTAATGTCCCAAAATATTTTGATCTTTTTATTGGTAAAATGGGAGGATCAGCAGGTGAAATAGCTGCATTTGCCCTGATTATTGGATTAATTTACCTGCTTGCGCGTAAAATCATTACCTTCCATATTCCATTATCAATTATCCTTGCTGTAACAGTATTTTCTGGAATATTATGGTGGTCTGATCCCACGAAATATGCTGATCCGTTATTTCATTTACTGACCGGAGGGCTTCTGCTTGGAGCATTCTTTATGGCGACTGATTATGTTACCTCTCCAATGACCCCTGGAGGCATGTGGATTTACGGAATTGGTATCGGTACTATTACTATTCTTATACGGGTTTTCGGTGCATACCCTGAAGGAGTTCAGTTCGCCATTCTTATTATGAACGCATTTGTACCTTTAATCAATAAATATAT
>JBGPAO010000052.1:0-13462 GCA_041480755.1 Bacteroidia bacterium | reverse complement strand
TTTTAAATATTAACCACAATAATACAGAATAAAGTTAAATAATCAACATGCTGAATTTGATTACATAATAAAAAATCATTACCCCAATTTGCAATAAATTTTTATCTTAACACGTTCACAATTAAAAAAATCACTCATGAAAAAAATAATTGCTATTTTATCCCTGGTGATATTTTTGATTTTGACAGGACATGCACAGGTTGATATCCCGGACTCACTTCTAACAGCACCTCAGACTAAGACTTTTATTAAGGATGGGAATGTTTTTGTTACTTTCCCTGAGGGGGGTCAGCGGCAGCTTACGTTCACAAAATCAGATGAAAGACCATTTATGATAAATTCAACAAATAAGGTCCTGTTTTTTAGAAATGAAAGAATTGTTAAGGGTGATGTTGATTACACCAGAAAGAAAATTATGACAGTGGATATTAACACATTTCAGGAGGAAACTATAGCAGACCAAAAACCATATAAAGATGGTGCTGATAATACTTACGAGATCTTAAAAATTGAAAATCCCTGTTTATCACTTGATGAAAGTTCATTGTATTTTACAACCCCACATACTTCCAACACCCATCAGCTTATCAAATTAGATCTTAACACTGGTAAATGGAATCAGCTTTTTAGTGCAGAAAGTTTCGAATTGATCAGATCAGGACAATTTATCAATTGTTTCTTGATTGGCCAGTTTGAAATGGGCGCCAGAGGTAAGGGAATTTATTATTATCTCCTGGATTCAAAGGGCCTAAGGTTAAAAGAATTTGACAGCAAAGAAAGCATGCAGCAATTCAAAGAAGTAATCAAATAGACTTAAGAGTTACAGGTTACAGGTTACAGGTTGCAAGTTACAGGTTACAGGTTACAGGTTACAGGTTGCAAGTTACAAGTTACAGGTTACAGGTTACAGGTTTCAGGTTGCAAGTTACAGGTTTCAGGTTGCAAGTTGCAAGTTACAGGTTACAGGTTTCAAGTTAGTGAGGTTGAAAACTGAGAACCGAGAACCGAGAACCGAGAACTATATCCTCAGTCCCACAACACAGACATCATCCACCTGCTCTATAAGTCCCATCCATTGATTAAGTGTATCACTCAGAACCTGTTTTTGATTTTCCATTGAAAGGTGGGCGTTTTCAAGTAACAATCTTTTAAATGATTTGTATTTGAATTTTTTGCCTAACGGGCCTCCAAATTGATCAGCATAGCCATCAGTAAATAAATATAAATTATCACCTTCCAGGAGATCAAATTCCTGTGTATTAAACTTATCCATACGTTCGTAATATGCTATAGGCATTTTGTCAGGATATAGTTCATAGAGTATATATTCATAGTCCATAGTTATATCCATCACAGACATCCTGGATATCACGGGGCTGGGCAGGTCTTTTTTTCTGATAAGATAAAGTGAATTAAATGCGCCAGCGTATTCAAGCTTCTTGGTATCGTTGTGCAGGGTAATAAGTGATATATCCATGCCATCCCTTTGTTCCCCAGATATTCCTTTTTGCCCTAATGCATTGATAATTTCTTTTCTGAGTCTTCGCAGGATAACGCCAGGATGTGTAATATATTCTTTCTGCACAATTTCCTTCAGCAACGATATCCCCAGGATGCTCATGAATGATCCGGGGACGCCGTGACCGGTACAATCAGAGACAGTAAGGACTGTAGCATTTTCAACTTTTGCTGTCCAGTAAAAATCACCGCTTACTATATCCCTGGGTCTGAAGAGAACAAAATGATCGGAAATGATTGAGTCAAGAGAAGATAGATCCGGAAGTGTCGAAGACTGTATTCGTTTTGCATATTCAATGCTTTCTCTGACTTCCTGGTTTATCTGTTCAATTGCCTGTTTTTGATCAAACAGCAGATTTCGCTGGGCTTCAATTTCGTCTCTCTGCGAAATTATTTCCTCATGTTTTTGTTCCAGGTCGATATTTTTTTCTTCAATTTCTTTCTTTTGCTTTGCCAGCAAAAGATTCTTCTTTCTGGTTATTATCAAACCGCCGAATACTGCAATCGCTGTCAGAATCGCCAGGATAACTATAAGTGTCAGGGCTTTTTTTGTGGCTTTCTGTTTATCTATTTCAAGTTGATCTAATTGTTTCTGCTTTTCCAGCAGTATATTTTCCTGTTCCAGTTCTTTTTGTTTTCTGACTTCCTGTTCCACCCTGAGATCGCTTATTCGTTTTTCCTGCTCTAGAATCTGGTTTTCCCTTTCCTGCTTCTCTGCTGCATTCTGCTGCTGAGCTATAATCAGAGATTGTTTTAATCTTTCTTTTTCAAGCAGCTGTAAGTCTTTCTCTCTCTCAAGCAATTCTCTTTGCTGTTCCTCTTTTTGCAGTTGGAGGGTAAGTTGTTGAATTACCAGCTCTTTAACCTGTTCTTCTTTCAGTTCGATCTTCAAATCTTTTTCTGATTTCTCAAGATCATATTGTCTTTTTGCAAGTTCCTGTTCTTTCAGTTTGCTTTCAAACTGAAGGGAATCCCTGATTGAAAGGTATTTCTCATAATTTTCCAATGCTCCGGTCGGATCATTTCCTGCCCTGAGAATCCTGGAATAAGTCAAATAAGCTTCCGCAAGTCTCTGTGAATCTTTTGCCAGGCTGGCCAACTCAATAGAATTTTTGCTCCAGACGCCTGCATTGTAAAGGTCACCCTCGTTAAAATAAATAAGTGCAAGTATGTTTTCAATTCGTGATTTTTCTGCCAGATTATCAAGTGATTTTAGTTCCACCAGCGCCATTCTGAAATAATTTTTAGCCTCATCCGGTCTTTGCATATTCTGGGAGCAAATACCCGCATTGGTCATCAACAGAGCCAGATCTTCTTCCTTAATCCCCGCAGTCGTACCATACTCAATAGCTTGATTATATGCATTAATTGCATCGTTGTATTGACCCAGCAAAGTAAGATTATAAGCAATATTATTTTTTAGTGCAGACATTGCAGAATAATTCTGCTTTTCCTGAAATCTGGTAAAAAGGAGATTATTATATTCCAGGGCCTTATCATAGTGATTCAAGTTATTATGAGCCCTGATAAGATAGTTTAAAACGTAAGAATCATCTGTTCCTGTCAATTTATTTATTTCTCTTAAATCGTTAAGAAAAATTATTGCAGAATCATTCTTATTTCCGTTTAATAATGCCAGGCTTATTTTTTCAAGATATCCTGATCTTTTATCATAAGAATCATGTGAAGTTACTGACAGAGCTTTGACCCAATATTCACTTTCTTTCTCATAAATGCCTTCTCTGCTATAGCATTCAGCAATCTTCGAGTACATCAATGCTAATGCTGGTGTATCATTTTTCAACTCATAAATGTCTGTAGCTCTCAACCAAAACGGAATTGCATCCCCCGGAAGGTTCTGGCTTAGATTTATTTCGCCAATTAAAGATAAGACTGATGCTTCGATCTCTTTCTGGTTCGATTGCATAGCCAGTTGCAAAGCTTCAATGGCTGTCTCCTTTGCCTGGGTAAAGTTGCCGCTATTGAATATACTTTGGGCCTTTTCATATAAAATGACAGCTGCTGCAGAATCCCCGGAAACATTGTCATTACCTGCCACTGTTTTTATCTGTCCTGAAACAGAGATGAAACAGGAAATTACAATAATCAGTGAAGCAAAATATTTCAGTAATTTCCGACGCATTTAATATTCTTTAATGTGTCTGAATTCTATCAGATATTCCAACAGTTAAAGCTGACGACAAGTTATAAATAATTACCCTGTAACCTGTACCTTGTAACTTGCAACCTCTTCTAATTCAATTTATAGGAAAATCCAAACCGGATACTCCTGCTTAACTGTGGATTATAAACCAGGTTCTCTTCAAGTATTGTCGCATTAACACTGCCATATTTTTCATCAAACAGATTAGTCACTTTAAGAAATACACTAAGATTATCTCCCAGATTGTAACTGGTAACTGCATTCATAGCATAATACCCGTCCGTATCTTTGAACAGTTCACTGTACAAATCTTCAAACGGAATGAGAAGCCTTAACCATTTAGTCATCCAGTGGCTCTCAATATGGATATACCAGTTTTTCACAGGATAAAAAGACACTTTCAATATTCCAGAGTGCTTTGGCATTAAGGAAAAATAATTTTCCACAATTTCCATAACCCCTGGAACATGATCATGGCGATTCATAAATGACAGGCTAAGTTCTGCGTCCAGGTTAACCGCCCTGATCAGATCGTTTATCAGAATTGTGGTCTGACTGCCAACTACATTTGATATTGACTGACCGTTATTTATCCAGATTTTAACGGAATCGTTGACAGCGTCCGGATAATTAAAATCACCCATGTGAAAAGTTTCCGGAATGATATGGTCAGTAATCCGGTAATAAAAAAATGTCTGGTAAATCCTAGCCCTTTTGAAGAAAGACCTGGTTATTCCAAGTTCAACTGTATTGAATTTTTCAGGTTTTAACTTTTTATTAGGCAGAATCAGATACTCTATGCCAGAACCGGCATTATCTACCGGATAGCCAAGTGACTGATAGACAATTGATGAGGGGGGTGCTTTATATGCATTCCCGGCTGACAGATGAATTGCTATTTTTTTGCCTGATTTATATAGTATTCCAAGCTGTGGACTAAACCGGTTACCATATAATGTATTGATATCATACCTTAAACCCCCCAGGAATCTGAATTTGTCCAGTCTGTAATAAAATTGCAGGAATTCGGAAATGTTACTGAAATTGATTGGATTTAATCCGAATTTACCCATGATTGTATCTCGAAAATCCACCCTGGCACTTACAGATTTATAATCTTTTTTATTAAAAGGGGTCAATAAGTAATTAGTAACCGGTAGATTGGCAGACTGCTGATAAGAAAGGCCGGCAATAAGTTCAAGATTTTTTACTGGTGATGCAGAAAAAACCTGTTCAATAAGAAGATCATTTGATGCAGAATAACGATAGACTTTATCGATGCCGGATAAAAATGTAACACCCTGGCTTGAATTATTATCCATCTGGTAAACAAGGCTGTTAAGTTGTGTGGAAGATGAAAAACGTCTGAATTCTTTTGTATAACCAAGCCCGATTTTGTTAATGCTCTCTCCCCAGTAATTCTGGGGATTGTTATACTTATAAAATCTCGGGGAAAGTCCAAGTGAACTATGGGTTCTCCGGAACATATTATCATATGAAAGGTTGAAACCTCTGAAACTCATCTGCACGCCCAGCATGTGAGAAGAAGATGCCAGGGATTCCATTTCCGGCCGTGTTACAGAACCTTCATAATTTGGACCATAATATTGGTACATAAAGTCTTCCGGAACAATTCCATGTTCACGCAAAATGAATTCATTAATTTCAAGAGGTTGATAAGTTGTGCCGTTAATATTAAATGTCGCGCCCTGCTGCTGATAGTAATTCAATGGATTATATACTTCTTCAGTCTTATATTTAACATCCATATTATTATATTCCGACCGACTTCCATAAAAATTATACTGAAGTATGTTATTATTTTTCCCTCCTTTTCCTCCAAGGAAAAAATTCATATAGCTGTATCCATCCTCTCCCAGACTTATATCTCCCCGGACGAATGTGCCTTTATCCGGTTCCTTTGTAATGATATTTATTACTCCTGAAACTGCATCCGCTCCGTATACTGAAGATGATGTTCCGTAAATGACTTCAATCTTATCAGCCTGCCGGATTGGCAACTGACTGCCTATAGGCATACCGGATACGACTGATGGTTTAACTGGCAATCCATTTATAAGAATCTTTGTGTACATATTTCCTGTCAGTCCCCAGATCTGGAAACTTTCACCCAATTCACCTGTACCTGGCTGAGATGTTGTTATCCCTGGTAGCGAGTTTAATACATCAATCAGCGAAGTGTACTGGTTTCGCAAAATTTCTTCATGAGATATGACATAGACTGTCAAGGGCAGTTCATCCAGGTTTTTCGAAATCCGGCCTGCAGAAATAATTTTCAATCGTTCTGAATCAACAGGAAAAATCAGATCATCTGCTTGAAGAACATCCTTTTGTACATCGTTAAAAGTGGTATCTGTCTGAGGTATAGCATACTGAACAATTATCCATGATAATATGAACAAGATGATTCCTGTACGTGACATTGAGATTCTTTTAATCAAGTTTATCAATATCAATTACGCCGAGTGTGATTTTTCTCCCTGAGCATTTCAATACAGTTCATCAATGACCGCGATTCATGATAGTTAACTTTCCAGTCAGAAGTTTTATTTGCCTTTTTAGAATCCGGATTATTATCAAGGCCATTATAGTACCATCCCCCATATTCATGGTCAATTAGCCAGGTCTTCATATATTCCCATTGTTTCAGAAAATCCTGGTAATATTTCTTTTCGTCAGGGAAAAGTTTTGAAAATAACAGCAGGGAATTCAGTGCTTCTGCCTGTACCCACCAGACTTTGGATTTATCGATCACTGTTATTGTATCTGAATCCTTAAAATAATAACCTTCATTATATAGTCCCCCTTTTACCTCATCCCAGCCATTGGCAATTGAATGATCCACCATTTTTTTTGCTGTCTCCAGAGTCTTTTCATCATAACATGATCCTGTTGCTTCTGAAGCTTCCAGCAATAAATAAGCCGTTTCAATATCATGGCCGAATGAAACATGATCCATAGAGAAATTAGCTTTTCTGATATCATCAGTAGAATCGCGATATGATATAGGTGTCCAATCTCTTGCCATGAACAAAGTCAGATAACCTGGTTCATTCACTATGGTATCTCTGATTAGTCCAAGCATTTCCATAACACGCTGGTGTAACAAACTATCTGGCCAGACTTTGTATAATTCAGTAAAGGCTTCCAATAAATGAATGGAAGAATTCTGGTCTTTACCATCAGGGGCAGACCGGTCAAATCTTGCGACTGCTTCATTATCCTTATCCCTGAGATTGCCTTCCCTGGTAAGATTATTGTAATAGCCTCCAAATACGGGGTCATGGCTGTGCTGTTCAAGCCATAGAAAAGTCTGGCGGGCAAGTTCAAGGGCAGAGCTGTCCCCGGTGAGTTTAAAGTAAGATGTAAGTGCATAGATAGCAAATGCGTTTCCATAAGCAGTTTTACTATCCCCTGATGCCTGTCCTATTGGTCCACCATCCCTCTTCCTGATCATATAAAAACCACCATAGGTATTATCCCACATCTTATCATGCAGAAAATGAAATCCATGTTCAGCTATTTTTTTGTATTTATCATCTTTAAAAAACATCGCGGCGTTAGATGTGGTCCATACATGCCTTGCCTGGGCTACAATCATTTTATTCTGAGGGAATCCGGGCTGCCAGTTGTAGGTAAAATCACTCAAAAAGCCTCCATAAACAGTATCTAATGAGAGTGGATAAAAGACATCTAACAGCTCATTCTTAAGAGACTTCTCCATTTCTTCTGCTATTCTTTTATTTTCTGACTTGAGGGAAGGTGTACATCCCGTAACGGTCATTAGAAAAAGACAAATAACAAGTATTTGTTTCATTTTGTTTTATTATAATACCATCTGTTTTAGTTATTTCTGTTCCTTGTTCTTAATCCAGGGCATTAACAGGATAAGTCCGATAATCATAATCGCGATACCTATCCATTTCCCGTAAGTATTTGGATCCTCCACATGGTTAGCGTTATATTTTCTTACAACAAGTCCAACTATTGCACCTGCCAGAAAACAGAATCCGCCCAGAAATTGTAATGTTTTGTTTGTTATTTTCATTGTACAGATTATTTAGGGAAATAAAATTAATAAAAACCTGCCATTTATGAATCATATGTGAAGTACTGCCTCCCCTCCTATAAAATGGAAAATAAATTACCCTCCCCCGTTTTAATTTATAACCGGGGATAGATTACAACAAACTTATTTCCTAGAATTGAGAAATGTCAATGAAGACCCGGGAACCATGTCTTCCGGCAGGCAGGTTTGAACTGAGAACCGAAAACCGAGAACTGAGAACTTAGAACCTGCTTGCCTTCCGGCAGACAGAAACTCTAATTTACAGCGAGTATAATTTTTGGATCCGTCCTTGATGGTTTGAATATCCCGATCACTCCCTGAAGGCCGACACTCATGACAATATTTATAAAAAACGCCAGAAATGCAATTAAAATTAATCCTCCGCAAATACCGGCAAGTATCATATAAATTTTGAACTCTCCTTCAATATATAATGACCGTCTCAACATTCCCTGTAAACCGGCCATACCCATGAATGCACCCATTCCAATCCCTCCTGTGAGATGACACCAGAAATGAATATTTGCCAGTTTTTGACTGTATAATTTTGCTCCATTTGTTAATATGGGGAACAATAAGTACACAGCTGCATAAAGTGTCATGGTTAATCCAACCAGGACTGCTACATGAACATGAGGACCAACTACCCACTGGGTATTATGGAGTATCCTGTTTAAGCCCACATCAGCTTGCATAATTCCGGCCGGAACTGCAAGGGCAAATCCTAAAAGTCCTCCCAGCAGAAATTTTAATTCATTTGTCATCTTCAATGGACGGGCACTCCATAAAGTGACAAGTGTAATAAAGAACGCAAGACCCTGTGTAAGCAGTTCGAAAGCCGTCACGAATTCACCGGATACAACTTTAAGGATACCGGGCTGTGCCTGGTCGGAAAGAAGGTGGTGAGACCAGACTGTCCATGAAACGACCAGTTCCAGTAATAATGCTGCACGGGCAATATTCTGCATGAATAATTGCTTGCCGGTAATAAGAGTCGCAAGCAGATACCAGGTTCCTGCAACAAAAATCAGCACCAGCCCATCCGCAATCAAATCAAGTCCCCACCAGAACCAGTTTTTATAAAGCAAAGCATCAATGGCGGTTTCTTTCAGGTCGAATCCAAGTATAGCAGCGACCATATATACCAGGATCAGGACTCCTGTAAAAAGAATTACTGCAGTATTGAAGGTCATATCAATGGTGCCTCTTGCAATGGCAGCAACAGGCAGAGAGACCATGTGTTCTTTTCTCTTTTCTTTCTTCCTGAAAAGATTTTCAGCACCACTATACCCTATAGCTGAAGCCATTAGTGCGCCTGCAGGCTGTTTCTCCCATCCTTCAGGAGTATAGGTGATAGTTCCAAAAATATTAATAATAAAAAATACAGTTCCAATCATTACAATAGCTATTCCAAGTATGAAAATAGCTCCGCCAACCGGATTAAACTGACTGAAATCAGCTGGTAAAGGCCAATACAATGTATACAAAGGTGCGTAATGCGAGATAAAACCTGCGGACCAGAAAATAAAGGTACCTGCTGTTATCAGAATAAATGTCCAGTTCGCCAGTTTAAAACTGTAAAGCGGTTTTTTCATCAGGTAAGGAACAAGGAAAAGAAATGCACCACAAACAAGTGAATATGTCGAACCAAATATCCCTACCAGGGGGTGGGCAGTCATTATAGCAAAGAACTGTTTCTGCTTGATAAAAGCCACCGGAGTAATTTCATAAATCCTCATCAGCATTCCTTCTATCACTACGAATCCAAAATATACCAGGCCGACCACCACGAAACGCAGGGTCAGTTTTTGTATTGGAGTCAGGGTATCAGGTTTAAATAAACCCTGCTCACCGTTTATTAATGTCTTGACAAAGCTCATTTTGATCAGATTTAATGGTTAAACAAGCAGTTATTTTTCAACAAGTTCTTCGCATCCTGTCACCTCCACAACATCTTTTTCGATCATAAAAGCACCTTTTGGCCCTGAATATTCAGTTGACCTGATAGTGTAAAGGCCCGGTTTATTGAAATGCCACAGGATATCGTTCCTGTGTCCTGGGACTACCTGCATCTGGAAGACCATAGAATTGTCCTGCCTGAATAATCCGAATCCATAAGTCAGATCATTAGAGGTTACATCGAACCGGACAATGTCATTACAATCAATGATAAGCTTATCTGCCGGAAGTATGAATTTATGATCCTCAACGGTGATATTAAAGACCTTGTCAGGTTTATAATCACCTCTGTGCAGATCCATAGGAGACCATGGTATGGTATTGTAGGATATTATATGCAGGGAAACACCAAGGACGGCCAAAAATCCAACCCAGGAATAAAATAGAGCCGGTTTTACCAGTTTGCTTTTACCTCTTGTGACCCTCAGTGAAAACCATATCATTAGGAGAACGATCACTATACAATATAATGTATAGGCGATAGTTTGTCCTTTAAGCACCATTGTTGAATCAACCATTTGTCTTAATATTTATTTTAATAGTAAAAATATATATTAATAAACAATCGGTTATCAACTTTGTTCATCTATTGAATGGTAGAGTGAGGAATTTGTGAAGGGAGAAAAATTAAGCAGCAAAAAATATAGGAATGTAAAAACTATATACGCTGTAATACATAACTCCAGTACTTATACTTGTCATTAGTAAATCCTAAATACCTGTCAGTTCCCTTTACTGCTGCAAAATGAGCAAATAGATTTTTCAGTAAACCAGGTATTTTTTCTTCGATCAACGACTCCCTGCGTTTAGTATCCTTATCAAGGGAAGCTACAATGTTTTTAGTAATATCTTTATCCTGTCTGATCTCAAATCCACATTCCAGTAATTTGTTTCTCATTATTTCCACCTCGTCTTTTTTTATCATATCTGCAAACAGAAAATAGCCTTTTGGTCTTAATACACGGTACACTTCCCTGAAAAAAGTATAAAGATTATTGTAACATCTTGCTGATTCAATGTTGATAACAATATCAAAGCAATTATCCTGAAAGGGTTGTTTTTCGGCGATTCCCTTTACAAATGACAATCCCTTGACTTTATAAAATTGGTTACAAAAATTAATCACACTCCCGGAAATATCAAGACTTGTATAAGATTTAGGTTTGTAATATCGACTTATATAAGACGCCCCGCCCCCTCTACCTGATCCTACTTCTGCAATATCCTTATCCTTCAGATCAGTTTTATTAACTACATGATCATATAACTGAATACAGTATCTGTTTTTTTCATCATGTTTTTTTAAAAGCAAGAATTTATCTCCATTCAGACTTTGATATCCATAATTCATGAATGTTGCGGTTATATCATTATCAAACCAGATTAATAGTTGATGCCAGATTTGCCACATTGGTTTTCTTAATATTGAAGGAAATTCACAATATTTTTCAACTAACACACTCATAATGAAAAATTTAATAAATATGACTTGCTTCAGGACCGGACATTGTAAACTTTCCTGTAATGGTACCCGAAAATGCTATAAGTTACAGCCATGGAAAATGTTTCTGGCTTATGAAACAGGGACCAGAACAATAACTTCCAGTAATATTTCCTGTTTTTCTTAAGAATTCCAATAATTACTACGGATTTGAAAAAAGCTTTCAGCCCATTGAAAGAGAGCTTGCCATGACTGCGTAATGAAGGATCGAAAGTTTTCAGAAAAGAAATTATTCGTTCATAATATGGTTTGCTTGCGTAAATACCATTGAGTATGCTCTGATAACCTTTCATCAGAATCTGTTTATTCATTTTTGGAACAAAATTCATTGAACAGTCCGTGTTATCGCCAGTCCAATCATCAATAATCCGCCCCTCCTTTTCTAATCTTTCATATAATTTTGTTTTTCTTGGAGCGTTTAATAAGCCAACCATTGCTGTTATTATTCCGCTATGCTGAATAAATTCAATCATCTGCTGAAATACCGAAGGAGAATCATTATCAAATCCAACAATAAAACCAGCAGTTACTTCTATTCCTGCTGATTGTATTATTTTAACTGATTGCATCAGATCACGTTTATGGTTTTGTACTTTATTGCATTCAATAAGGCTGGCTTCTTCAGTAGTTTCAATACCAATAAATACCTGGTCAAAACCTGCCTGGACCATCAGATCTAAAAGCTCAGGATCATCTGCAAGGTTAATGGATGCTTCTGTCATAAATGTGAAAGGATAACTATGGTTATGCATCCATTTTATTATTTCAGGCAAAAGAGTTTCTTTCAGTTTAGCCTTGTTTCCTATAAAATTATCATCCACAAAAAATACATTATTTCTCCAGCCGGTGTTGTATAAGTTCTCAAGTTCACTGAGAACCTGATCTGTTGATTTTGTGCGCACCTTATGCCCGTAAAGTGCAGTAATATCACAGAATTCACAATTATAAGGACAACCCCTGGTATACTGCAGGGCTAATGAATTGTATTTCTTATGCTTGATAAGCGAATAATCCGGTACAGGAGAAAATTTAATATCAGCAAAATCTGATGTTTTGTACAAATGTTTTGCACCACCATTTATCAGATCCCTGATAAAAATTGGCAGGGTGATTTCTGCTTCATTCAATACCAAATGGTCAACATCACTGAACTTATCAAATTCCTCTGTAAACAATGGTCCTCCGCCAACGATTTTTTTACCTGCCGATTTACATCTTTTAATAATCTCAAGAACGGATTGAAGCTGGACAGACATAGCACTTATAAAAATATAATCAGCCTTTTTTATATCATGCTCACTTAACGTTGATACATTCATATCAATCAGCTTCTTCTCCCAATCAGCTGGTAACATTGATGCTACAGTAATTAATCCAAGAGGAGGATTGACGGCTTTTTTTGAAACAAATTTTAATGCATGTTTGAAACTCCAGTATGTATCGGGATTTCTGGGATAGACTAATAAAATTTTCATCCTGAATAATTTCAGATTTATTTATTAGCGGATGAAAATACATGCTAAAGAAAAAATTTGGAAAAAAGTGTGACAGATTACTTGGAAAAGTGATGAAAAACTTTCGTTTGGAGGGTAGTGCTATTGCTCTGTGATGAATGCCACTGGTCAATTAATTCCAATTGCCTTCCTGACATCCATCAGATATTGTCTTGAAACAGGAATTTCATCATTGTAATCCACTATTTTCAACCTGTGCCCCTGGTAACCTGAAGAAAGTTTTAAAATATATTTTGTGTTAACAATACATGTTCTGTGACAGCGGACAAATTCCGGATATTTCCTGAGTTGTTCCTCAATGTTACGTAGGGTAGTACGAATCAATCTCTGTTTGTTATTCTCATTGTCTTTATATACAATTTCAACATAATTCTCAGCTGATTTTATTAACAAAATATCTCCCGGGAGCATGTCAATTCTATCGGATTTATTATCAGAAATAAATTGGATGGTTTCAGTCCGATTATCGGCACCTTCATCCACTGACATCTTTAGCTTTATATTCACTTCACGTAATGAATCCACCTGTTGCTTTAACGATTTATTTTCGATAACTAATGCTAAAATGACAATGGGGACAAGACATATCAATACAATTTTAAACACCAGAAACATCGATAATCCGACTCCTCCGACATAATGAATATAAAATGCATAGGCGGTTGAACTGATAATGCATAAAAGGATATTTAACAGAACAAAAATCCTTTTTTCAT
>JBGPAO010000051.1:0-13473 GCA_041480755.1 Bacteroidia bacterium | reverse complement strand
TGTAATAATTTTCAATTATCTGCAGCATAAAATAATCGAAAGGCACTCTTTCATCTGGCATAATTTCCATACAGCGGTCGAGCACTACTTTTGCTGAATCTCTTTTACCTTCATTAATAAGTGTTTCAGCAAGCCGGCCAAAATTATTACGAAAGTTACCAAGCATCCTCAGGTTATTTTCATCCAGATAGACACTGCTGTCCTGCACCCCGCCCCAGCGGAATTTGTTGATCATATTATCATACATTATATCAGTATTGATACTGCCGATCTGGCCCATCTGTACCGGATAATATACTGGGACAAGCCTGTATGCAAGTCCTTCGAGCTGAAAATATGTCTGAAGATTCATGTAAAGTTCCCTGGCAACTGTAACCGTAAAATATATGGGTCTTTCCCAGTTATTATGATCAATCAGATCAAATATCATCAAACCATTCTTATGAATAACCTCATCCTTTAATTCCCACCTGATCTCATTAACAATTTTCGCTGAATCCTTTTCAGGCAGAGTCTTAGTATCAATAATTCTTGATTTATCAATTTCAAGTTTGAATTTCCTGGATGGAATATAATCTATCCTTTCACGTATATTTCCAAAAGTTTTTGTCCTGAGATCCTCACTTCTTACGAAATCCATCGCATCCTTCAAACTTACAGGTTCGTTAATCCTATCAACCAGATAAACAACATCTCTTTTACCCATCATGTACTGATCCCGGTTCATTCCAAACGGAAGCGGATCTGAATCATAAGCTTTTCGTGCCATCTGGTCGATGTACCAGTCCGCACCAAGATAACTCAGGTTACAAACCCTGACATCTGTCCGGACACCTTCAACTTCCTGGATGTACCAGAGCGGAAAGGTATCATTGTCTCCATTTGTAAACAAAACAGCATTCGGCTCGCATGAATTAAGGTAATTACTGGCAAAATCCCTTGCCGTATAACGACCGGAACGATCATGGTCGTCCCGGTTTTCCCTGGCCATAAGCACCGGTACTGCCAATAAAGTAATCACAAAAACCATAATTCCTGGCAGAATCCCTGGAATTTTCTTTTGCAGAAAACCAGCCAGTCCTGCTACACCAAGACCTATCCATATTGCAAATGCGTAAAAGGAAGCAGCATATGCATAATCACGTTCACGCGGTTGCAAGGGATACTGATTTAGATATACTACAATAGCTAAACCTGTCATTATAAAAAGCAGCATTACCACCCAGAAATCTTTCCTGCTTCTCAAAAACTGGCTGACTATACCAGCAATCCCAAGAATGAGCGGTAAAAAATAATATCTGTTCCTCGCTTTATTTTCTTTCATGAAGGCTGGAAGGTCATCCTGCGGCCCCAATCGGGATTCATCAATAAAATTAATGCCGCTCAGCCAGTTTCCTTTGAAGAATTCACCATAACCCTGAAGGTCATTTTGCCGGCCTGCAAAATTCCACATAAAATACCTGAGATACATATAGCCAACCTGGTAACGGAAGAAAAACCTCATGTTTTCCCCGAATGTAGGCTTTCTTCTTATCTCCGGTTTTCCTGAACGGTTGGAAACATTAACAGGTACCCCTTTAATTTTTCCCCATTGCTGGTACGCCTCTATATGCTCAGGTTCTGAGCTCCACATTCTTGGGAAAATTGTTGTAAAACGCTTATCATATTTAATATCCGGCCTGTTATAAGAACTCTCATATTTCCCATCCTTCATAACATATATTTTCTTCCCTGCAGTTGCACTTTCTATCGGAGCATTATAATACTGGCCATAGAAAAGAGGATTCTGCCCATATTGTTCGCGGTTCAGATATGACAGAAGGGAGAAAACATTCTCCGGATTATTTTGATCCATTGGAGGATCAGCAGCCGACCTGATAAGAACTGTGGTATAGGATAAAATCCCTATTACAATCACACCAAAACCAAGTATTACGGTATTCAGGATAACTTTTTTATTTTTCTGTGACCAATAGACCAGATATCCAATTGCACCGAATAAAATAATAAAATATATGATCGCTCCTGAATGATAGGGAAATCCAATACCATTGACGAATATCAGTTCAAAAATCGTTGCAAGTTTGACAACACCCGGAATAACTACATATAGCATGACAGCCAATAACAGAACAGAGAGCAGGATTGATAAAATCACCCCTTTCCTTGTAACTTCATATTTCCTGAAATAATAAACAAATACCATCGCAGGGATGGCAAGAAGGTTAAGCAGGTGCACTCCTATTGAAAGTCCCATCAGGTAAGCGATAAGAATGATCCATCTGTTAGCATGTTTTTCGTCTGCAACATTTTCCCACTTAAGTATCGCCCAGAATACAACAGCAGTGAACAGACTTGATGTTCCATATACCTCCCCTTCAACTGCTGAAAACCAGAACGAATCTGAAAAAGTGTATGTAAGCGCACCCACAATCCCGCTGCCAAAAATATTGATCATATCCCTTGTTGTTAATTCTCCTTCTCTGTGGATCATCTTCTTTGCCAGATGTGTAATAGTCCAGAACAGGAAAAGAATAGTAAAGGAACTTGCCAGAGCAGAAAGGATATTAACCATTTTGGCCACATTCTGAACATTCCCACCTGCAAAAAGTGAAAAGAATTTTCCAAGAAGCAGAAAGAAAGGTGCACCCGGAGGATGCCCTACTTCAAGCCTGAAAGATGCCGCAATAAATTCACCGCAATCCCAAAAACTGGCAGTAGGTTCAATAGTGGCAAGGTAAACGATAGAAGCAATCAGAAATATCATCCATCCGATGATATTGTTTAATAGTTGGTATCTTTTCATACCATTTGGAATTCAAAAAATTTGGACAAAGAAACAGATTTTTAATTTATTGGCAGGATATTTTAAGAAATTTTAACTATTTATTTTAGAATGAAACGCCATAACTTGTTTTTCCATATTTCTCCTGCATAATCGATGCCTATTCTTGTCTGTGCAATGTGTTCCGCCATACTGCCGTTATTTTCAATCCATATCTTACCGGAATCAACCAGGCTGGTCCCGTAAAATGAACCATCAATCTTCAATAGCCTGGTAATTTTTCCGGGACCCCAGACTTCATCAAGCCCCCGTATTAGAACCGCCTGTGGATTGTTTTCTTGTCCTGTAACAAAATTCAACATCCAGTACATTCCATAAATAAGGTATACATAAATTACTCCGCCTCCATGATACATAATCTCTGTCCTGGCTGTCCTGCCTTTGTTCGCATGACACCCCATATCTTCTTCACCTCTGTATGCCTCAACCTCAGTTATCATTCTTCTGATGATTTGTCCATCTTCAAACTTTCTGACCAGATATTTCCCAATCAAACCTGGTGCCACCTTTAAAACATCCTGGCGGTAAAAATCATAATCAAGCCTTGACAACTTCATAATTAAACTTATCTTTCATTTCAACTGTTGCTATTCTTCTTTGTTTCTCACCCCGAGCAGAAATAACGCATAAAAAAATGAGAAAAATGAATTACCGATGTGGGTTTCGAGAGTGTCTTCATTTAACATTGAAAGAAAGCCGATAATAAAAAACATGACGAAAAAGTAATCTTTCCACTTTTTCTCAAGAAATACAGGATAGATTAAAGACAGCATAATCCATAAGAATCCGAATATTCCAAAAGTTAAAAAGAATGTAACATATTGATTATGCGCTCTTAACTGCCATCTTTTGTCAAGCTTGCTTTTTGTTTCATGATAATATTTGCTGAATGAATTTGCAACATCTCCTGTCCCGGTGCCAAACCAAAAATTCTGCCTAATTATCCCTATACCTGCCTTAAGATAAAGAATTCTCTGGGTGACTGAGTGTCCTGAAGGGTTTTCTCCTCTTCTATATACATCTATCTGCCATAGGACTTCATATATTTTTGGATATAATGATAATTTCTTGCCATAGATATAATTTGCTTTCCCGTTTTCAATCAGCCTGATATCTTCATCGGCCAACCTGGAAATTCCTATCGAATCCTTCCTCAATCCCTTTGATGTCATATACCTGATGATGGTGTACCTGATCTCATGGCCCTTCAGGTCTTTTCCATCATATGTGATACTGCTCCTTTTATTCCATTCATTTTGCAGTTCCTTTTCACACACATATAACCAGACATATCTGCCATTTTCAAACTGTTTTTTACTAAAATCGTGTTCGTAAGGATTGCCATTAGCAGTCAGATTATCAATCTGATCCTTGTTTATTTCCTCAACAGTATAAAAGCGCGCAATTGATTTTGTTAAATAAGACACTGCAATTAAGGCACAGGCAATCAGAATTACAGCAAAGAACCACCTGAGTAAAACATGTTTTATTCCCCGGAAATAAATCCAGAAAAGCAAAAAGCCTGTTATCAGGAAAACAAGCATCCCTGTTAATGCCTGCAGCATTATCAGAAAAAGAGCAAGCCATGCTGTGACCAGTGAATATGCGAAATATTCCCATTTCATTAATTTGAACTCACCGGATAAGCCAATATATAACAGTGAAAATATTGCAATATTTATAAGCAGGGAGAATCGTATATGATCAACAAATAAAGATATTTCACGGATATCATTAAACTGATACGGAATTATATTAAACAGGACAGATGCACTTATTAAAGTTCCGGCCAGTACTGCGCTTACAAAAAAAACAAGTATCCATTTAAGCTGAATGCGTTCTAATGCCGGGGATGTTCCAATCACAACAGGAAGCACAAGCATCGGCAATTTTATTTTCAGATCATGAAATGCATAATTAAAATCATTTGTATTTATTAACCACAAAATATGTATAAGATATATAGATCCGATAAACAGGAGACTTTTCCCGGATTGTATTAAGCGCCATTTTTCCTTGAAATTTCGCTCAATTAGCCAGTTTGCAACCAGGATAATTTCAGCAACGCTGGTAGTGAAGATTGAAAGAGGCAGGCTGGCTGCAAGAATAGCAATCCCAAAAATGTAAATACTTCTGTGGGGAAATTTCCCATCAGGCATTATGGAATTATAAACTTTTTTAATCCTTTGATTCATTTAGTGTTTCTTAAAGATCATGCTCCCTTATTGTTTTATGCGAATATAGCACCAGCCGAATAAAATAGTGTCAATTTTATTGATTTAATAAAAATAATTGTATTTTTGCGAACCACAAATTCGGGCTTTAAAAAGAATAACTGGAAAAATATAAATAGTGGATACATTAAGTTATAAAACGGTTTCAGCCAACAAGGCAACTGTTCATAAAGAATGGTTACTTATTGATGCAAAAGATCAGATCCTGGGCAGGTTAACTTCGGTTGCAGCAAAATTGCTGAGAGGAAAGCATAAAAGAAACTTTACACCTCATGTTGATTGCGGAGACAACGTAATTATAATCAATGCAGCCCAGGTAAAACTTACGGGTCATAAGTTAACCGACAAGAAATATATAAGTTATTCCGGTTATCCCGGGGGACAGAAGGTCAAAACACCGGCTATTTTACTGGCGACCAAGCCCACTGCAGTGATTGAAAATTCAGTAAGAGGCATGCTGCCTAAGAACAGGTTAGGAAGGGAATTATTCAGAAACCTTTATGTATATGCCGGCACTGATCATCCACATGAAGCCCAGCAACCAAAACCAATTGATTTAACTACAATAAAATAAAGTATGGAGGGAGTTAACACTACCGGAAGAAGGAAATCTGCAGTTGCCCGCATTTATGTTAACGAAGGCAAAGGACAGATAACAGTGAATGAAAGGGATTATAAAGATTATTTTACCACCCACCAGCTTCGGGGCTTAATTGAACAGCCACTTAAACTGGCTGAATCAACAGGGAAATATGATATTAAAGCTAATCTTGATGGTGGTGGTTTATCTGGTCAGGCTGAAGCACTGCGGCTTGCTATTTCAAGAGCACTTATTAAAATAGATCCCGAGAAAAAACCCTTGTTAAAATCCAATGGTTTGCTTACAAGAGATCCCCGTGAGGTTGAACGTAAGAAACCGGGACAACCAAAAGCAAGAAAAAGATTCCAGTTCAGCAAGCGTTAAACTGGAAGATTGTTTAGTATCTAAACCGGAAAGACTTCCTGCTGGAACTACTTCCCGGTTGATTAATCAGAATGTAAACAACCAATAAATACTTCAATGCAAAGAACAACATTTGAACAGCTTCTCGAAGCAGGTGTTCATTTCGGGCACCTTAAACGTAAATGGAATCCTAATATGGCTCCTTATATATTTATGGAGAAAAACGGGATCCATATAATCGACCTTCATAAAACAATTGTGAAGATGGATGAAGCGGCATCTGCAATGAAGCAGATTGCAAAATCAGGCCGCAAAATCCTTTTTGTTGCAACAAAAAAACAGGCAAAAGATATTGTCTCCGAGAGGGTCAAACAGATTAACATGCCGTATGTTACTGAACGTTGGCCGGGTGGTATGCTGACTAACTTTCCTACTATCCGCAAGGCTGTCAAAAAAATGTCATCGATTGATAAAATGGCAATAGATGGAACTTTTAAAACATTGTCCAAAAGAGAACGTCTTCAGATAACAAGGCAAAGAGCAAAGCTTGAGAAAAACCTGGGTAGTATTTCAGACCTGACCCGGTTGCCTGCTGCACTTTTTGTGGTGGATGTAGGTAAAGAGTACATTGCAGTCAGGGAAACTATCCGCCTCAGTATTCCGGTATTTGCAATGGTTGATACCAATTCAGATCCTAATATCGTTGATTTCCCCATCCCGGCAAATGATGATGCATCAAAATCCATTTCCCTGATTATTAATATCCTGTGTGAAGCCATTTCCGAAGGATTAAATGAACGAAAATTTGAAAGGGAAAAAGAAACAGCCTCAAAGGATAAGAAAATAGAAAAAGAGGAAGTGCTTGAAGAAGAACATGAAGAGCTGGAAGAGGAAGAAGTTGAGGAGGAAGAAGAAGTGTTTGATGAATCTGCTGTAGTTGCAGAAGAAGAGTTTGAAGATACTACAAAAGAGATCACTGAAGAAATAATAGAAATGAAGAAATCATCTGCCCGCAAATCATCGGCAAAGAAAACTACTTAACATAAAAATTAAAATCATTTAAAACTTTATAAAAATGGCTGAGATCAATAGTGCAGATGTTGTAAAATTGAGAAAAGCTACCGGTGCAGGCATGATGGACTGTAAAAAAGCCTTGCAGGAAGCAGATGGAAATTTCGAAAAAGCAATTGAAATAATCAGAAAAAAAGGTCAGCTTGTTGCCAGCAAAAGAGCAGACCGTGAAGCAAATGAAGGAGTCGTACTGGCAAAAGTATCATCAGATATGAAAACCGGAGTTATGATCGTAATAAACTGCGAAACTGACTTTGTGGCTAAAAACGAGAGCTTTATCAGCTTTGCGGAATCAGTTTTAGACCTGGCTCTGGCAAAACTGCCTTCTAATCTGGAGAATCTGAAAAAACTGAAACTCGGTGAAGGGACTGTTGGAGATGCTGTAAGCCAGCAAGTTGGAGTCATAGGTGAAAAAATCGACCTGTCATTTTATGAAAAACTGAACGCCGTTCAGGTGGTTCCCTATGTTCACCCAGGGAATAAACTGGCAAGCCTTGTTGGCATGAATAAAACACTATCCGGTTTGCAGATTGGGAAAGATGTTGCAATGCAGGTAGCCGCAATGGATCCGGTTGCTGTTGACAAAAACCAGGTTCCCCGGAATATTATCGATAAGGAAATTGAGATCGGCAAGGACCAGGCTCGCAGAGAAGGTAAGCCTGAGGAGATAGTTGAAAAAATTGCTCTCGGAAAACTTAATAAGTTCTATAAAGAAAAAACCCTGCTGAACCAGGAATTTATCAAGGATAATAAAAAAACTATACTTCAGTATCTGCAGGAGAATGATAAAGAACTCACCGTTACAGGTTTTGTAAGGTACGGCTTAAAAGATTGAACAATTTTCTTTATTCTGATACTAAATGCTTGCTTATAAGAGAATTCTGCTTAAACTCAGCGGGGAATCGCTGTCCGGAAATAAAGGTTCCGGAATAGATGAAGAAACACTGAGCAGCTATACCCGGCAAATCATAGAAATACACGAAATGGGTGTTGAGACAGGAATAGTCATTGGCGGGGGTAATATATTCAGAGGTCTGTCAGGAACAAATAAAGGCTATGACAGGATAAAGGGTGATTATATGGGTATGCTGGCGACTGTAATCAATGGATTAGCAATACAATCATCATTTGAGAATTCCGGTGTCAGATCACGCCTTTTTACTGCCATACAAATGGAACCGGTTGGGGAACGTTTTTCTGAATCAGCTGCATTAAATGCCCTCAGCAATAAAGAAATTGCAATCTTTACTTTTGGTACAGGAAACCCATTTTTTACAACCGATACCGCAGCAGCTCTCAGGGCAACTCAGATCCGCGCTGAGATTTTGCTTAAAGGAACAAGAGTTGATGGCGTATATTCAGCAGATCCTGAAAAAGTTCCTGATGCATTTAAATTTGAGGAAATAACATTTGAAGAAGTAATTGATAGGAACTTACAGGTTATGGATCTTACGGCAATCACACTTTGCAGGGAAAATAACCTGCCGATCATGGTCTTTGATATGAACAGAGCAGGAAATCTCAAACGCATTGTGAATGGTGATAAAATTGGTACAATAGTCAAAAAATAAATATCTTTACAAATCCAAAGTCCTTAAGTAATAAATGTTCTATGGATGAATTAGTTGAATTACTACTTGAAGACACCCGGACCAATATGGAGAAATCCATCAGGCATCTCGAAAGCGAACTCATGAAGATCCGCGCCGGGAAGGCCAATCCACATATGCTTGATGGAATTATTATCAATTATTATGGTGTTCAGACCCCGCTGAACCAGGTATCCAATATCGGAACACCAGATCCCCGGACGCTGGCAATTCAGCCATGGGACAGATCAATGATCGAGACTATCGAAAAAGCGATTATGCAGGCTAATATAGGCCTTAATCCTGCTAACAATGGAGAAGTGATCAGGATAAATGTCCCTCCGCTTACCGAAGAACGAAGAAGGGATCTTGTAAAACAGGTCAGGATCGAATGTGAAAATACAAGGGTAGGTGTCCGCAGTACCCGTAGAGATTCAAATGAGGAATTAAAAATTTTGAAAAAAGATGGACTTTCTGAAGACGAAGAGAAAAGAGCCCAGGAAGAAGTCCAGAAATTAACTGATGATTATACCGAAAAAATTGACAAAATATTCGCAGCCAAGGAAAAGGATATTATGACCGTCTGAAGAAATGACTAAAATTTGAAATTAAGAATGACTAAAATTACTCCATGCTCCGTGCTCCATGCCCCATGCTCTATGCTATTTAAAATTTTAGCTCATTCCCTTAGGTAAACTTTTAGGCCTTCACTGCAATTATTGCAAATATCCGTCCCTCTCCGGTTGGTTAAAATCTTTCTCCTGAATTCCATGTATTTTTCATTTTTCCATATCTGCGAAAGTTCTGCATTCTTCAGAGATCCCATTATATATTTTGCTTCTTTATCAAAACAGCATGGAACGATATCACCATCTGTCGTTACAACACAAGTCCTCCATAAACGGGAGCAGTGGTTCCTGATTCCGGCCTTTATTTTTATTCTTTTCTCCGGATCAGCAGTGTACCTGCTGTAATCAGGATTTACTGGAATAATTTCCAATAATCTGTCTGGATTTATTACCTGTGCGGATTTTATCCACGTCCTGTCTGCACCCGATCTCTTTCCAAAATCTCTGAAAATATTTACCTGGTTTTCATTATGTCTGAAGACCAGAAATTGAAAAATTATTTCAGGCTTTAATCTTCTTTTTTCTTTTTTTAATGCATTCAAATATTTTGTTCCTTCCAGGATCCTGTTGAGATTACCGCCTGCTCTGTATTTCTCATAAGTTGACTGATCTGTACCATCAACTGAAATTATAATCCTGTCCAAACCTGATTCTATAATCCTCATAGCTGTTTCATTATCCAGGAATTGGCCATTTGATGAAATAACTGTATATAATCTTCTTCCTTTTGCATATTTTATCATCCCGAAAATATCACTATTCATTAATGGTTCTCCCTGAAAATAAAGTAACAGGTGCAATGCGGTTGTTTTTATCCCATCAATGAATTTCTGGTACATTTTCATGTCTAAATTTGCATTCTCTCTCCTTAAAATCCCTGAACCTGTAGGACATTCAGGGCACTTCAGATTGCACAGGCTTGTAGGTTCAACACTAATTATATACGGTACTCCCCATACTATAGGTCTTCTCAGAATTAATGATAGAATTCTTGAAGTTTCAATTTCTATAAAATTGAATAACTTCTTAATTGTAAGTATTTTATAAATATCCAAATATTTATTTAGATTCCAGCAATCTGTAAAGTTCGTCCAGTCTCGGAGTAATAATGATCTCAGTTCTCCTGTTTTTCTGTCTTGCGTCAGGAGTCTGCCCTGGATCAACAGGCAGGTATTCACTTCGTCCTGATGCAATCAGTCTTTCAGGATCAATATCGGAATTCTCCAACAGGATTCTGACAATGGATGTTGCTCTTTTTACGCTTAAGTCCCAGTTGTCATGATAGGATGGATTTATTCTGACAGGTACATCGTCAGTGTGTCCTTCGATAGTAATATAAATATCCGGTATATCTTCTATAGTCTGGCCTAATTTTTTCAATGCACTTACTCCTTTTGGATCCACTTCAATGCTTCCTGTTTTGAATAACAGCTTTTCTTCCATTGATACATATACTTTTCCATCTCTTATCGTAACTGAAAGTCCATCCTGCTGGAATCCAAATAATGCATCAGCAATGGTGTTTTTTAAACTTCTCATTATTGAATCTTTTGTAGTAAGGATCCTTTCAAGTTCGATTAATTTTCTGTTTCTTTCATCAAGCTGCAGACGAAGCTTTTCAGCTTCTGCCATTTTATCATTGATATTCTTTTCAAGATCATTGAGTCGGTTTTCTTTGATCTGCATATCTTCCTGTGTTTTCTGCAGTTCATTCAAAAGCCGTTGTGTTTCCCTTGTGTGGCCTGAAAGAACGGCATCCTGAGTTTTCTGAAGATCCTCATATCGTTTGCTTAAATTATTGTAATCTTCTGATAACTGATCGTATGTTTTTTTTGCCTCATCTGATTCCATACTCAATGAATTAATTTCCTCCTCAAATGCCCTGAGCTTTGCTTTCATTTCTGCGTTGTCAACTGAAAATTTTTCATTTTGTTCAAGCAATCTGTCACGGTCTTCAGTTATAGTCTTATTCCTGTCTTCAAGTTCATGAAATTTTGTTGTTGAAACACAGGAAGAAGAAAAGAAAAGCATCAACATAACCGTTATAGACATTAAATGCTGATCATTTGTTAATTTCATAGTAAAGTTTTTTTAAATCGACGCAAAATAAAAAAATATGACAGATGTTTTATCTTATATTCCCAATATTTATTAACAGGCTCTTTAACAGGCTGTTAGGTTAAAAAGTCCACAACAATAAAAAACTGCCTATATTTGCGGCAAAAAATATAACAATTGGCAAACGGAAAATATCCAATATTGAATAAGGTGGAATATCCATCCGACCTTAAAAAACTAAGTCTTGATGAACTAATCATTCTGTGTGAAGAACTGCGTGGTTTTATTATTGATATCGTATCTTCTAATCCCGGACATTTTGCATCCAGTCTTGGAGTTATTGAACTGACTGTGGCAATGCATTACGTTTTCAACGCTCCTCATGACAAAATTATTTGGGATGTCGGGCACCAGGCTTATGGGCATAAGATACTTACCGGACGACGCAAAGTTTTCCATACTAACCGCAAATATAAGGGTATCAGTGGCTTTCCAAAACCATCCGAAAGCATATTTGATGTATTTGGTGTAGGACATGCCTCTACTTCAATATCTGCGGCACTGGGAATAGCTGTTGCATTAAATCATAAAAATCAATCCGACCGCCAGGTGGTAGCGGTGATAGGAGATGGTTCCCTGACGGGTGGACTGGCTTATGAAGGCCTTAATAATGCCGGTATTGAAAAAACAAACCTGCTGGTTATACTTAATGATAATAATATTGCAATTGATCCTAATACAGGTGCGATGAAGGAATACCTTCTTGATATCGCTACATCTAAAACTTATAACAGGGTCAGAAATAAGATTTGGCATCTTCTTGGGGCAATAACAAGGCTGGGGCCGAATGCACAACGTTATGCCCAGCAGGTTGAACTTGGCGTCAAATCTATATTTTTCAAGCAAAGTAATATTTTCGAATCCTTGAACTTCAGATATTTCGGCCCTGTTGACGGGCATGATTTAATCCGACTGATTGACGTCATGAAAGATCTTAAAACTATACCGGGCCCTAAGATTCTTCATGTTAAAACCAAGAAAGGAAAAGGATTTCCCGAGGCAGAATTAAATCAAACTGTATTTCATGCGCCAGGCAGATTTGATAAAAAAACAGGGAAGATTATTAATATCCCGTCTTCAGTGCCACAACCACCAAGATACCAGGATGTTTTTGGCCACACCCTGCTGGAACTGGCCAGAAAAAATGAAAAAATAATCGGTATAACTCCTGCCATGTCAACCGGTTCTTCACTCAGGATCATGATGGATCAGATACCTGAAAGAACTTATGATGTCGGGATTGCCGAACAGCATGCGGTTACATTTTCAGCCGGACTGGCAATAGAGGGATTAATCCCATTCTGTGTTATTTACTCTTCATTTATGCAGCGATCCTATGATCAGATAATTCATGATGTTGCAATACAAAACCTTCCTGTGGTTTTATGCCTTGATCGGGGAGGACTTGTTGGTGATGACGGTGCTACCCACCATGGAGTATTTGATCTTTCCTTTATGAGAAATATCCCAAACATGATCGTTTCTGCCCCTATGAATGAGGAAGAACTTCGAAACCTGATGTATACAGCGCAACTTAAAAATCACGGCCCTTTTTCAATCAGGTATCCTAAAGGACCCGGTGTTATGGCTGACTGGCAAAAACCATTCCGGGAAATTGAGATCGGAAAAGGAAGAGAATTACGAAATGGGGATGACCTGGCTTTCCTGAGTATAGGTAATGTTGGCAATACTGTTGAAAATGTTTGTGATTTGCTTGAACAGGATGGAATACATCCTGCACATTATGATATGAGGTTTGTAAAACCTCTTGATGAATCACTGCTGAAGAAAATCTTCAGAAAGCATACTCTTGTTATCACTGTTGAAGATGGGATTATTTCAGGAGGTTTTGGTAGTGCCATTATAGAATTCATGACCGACCATGGATTCAATGCAAGGGTAAAACGCCTTGGCGTTCCAGACCGGTTTATCGATCATGGCACACAGGAAGAATTACATCATGAATGCGGATTTGATGAAGACGGAATTATCAGTACAGCTAAAGAAATGGTAAAGCTTAAAGTATATTCAGAAGTAAACTGAT
>JBGPAO010000050.1:0-13552 GCA_041480755.1 Bacteroidia bacterium | reverse complement strand
TCTCGACATTTCTCGCTTCAGGATTGCGTGGATTAATTGGAACGAATATATTTCCTGTGAACCAAAGAGCAATTATCGAAGCATATGTTTCAAGGTTATCATAGGTTGCAACACCAACGGTATTCTGTTTCCCGGCAATGTTTTTCTGTATAAGCTCTGCAATACTGCAACACCTGCTCTCCAGTTCACCATAAGTATAAAATCCTTCTTTTATACAAAAAGCATTTCGGTCTTTAAACCGCGCGAAGTTTTCGATTATTTTGTTTAAAAAAACCATCTCAAATACTTAATTCTGAATTCAGAATGCTGCGTGCTGAATTATGCTCTTCTTACAAGGTTCTTCCCGACAAAGCTCTTGCCCACATAGTAAATGTACTCTCCCCTCACCCAAATCCCAGCACCCAGCCTTGACTTTTCTATTGGAATACGCTGGAGATGATAAGGGAATTTTTCCTTTTTCAGGCCGGAACTTCCAAAGGACAGGTCAATTATTCCTGAGTCCCTGTTAAAAATCGTGTTAAAAAAGTCAGTAGCTACCCCATCATCAATAAATGGAAAGGAAAAAAACCTGCAATCAGAATGAAATTTTTCAGTTACCCATTTGATGCTCTCGCTGGTTTGCCTCAGCTGTTCATCAAGACTCAGACCGGAGTACATCGGGTGATCAATGCTGTGAGATCCTATATGGAATCCTTTCGACTGCAGGTCCTGCAACTGTTCTGTTGTCATATAAGGCTTCCTGATCTTCAGAAATGTATCAAAATCTATATCCAGCAATTCTGCAACAGAATCAAGAATATCCTGTTGTTCATAACTGATACCCAGGATCTTCCGTATCATTGCTGATTTGCCTCTGATGGTGATTCCCATCCTCGAGTTTATGATCTCATATATATTAGCCGGATGGTTAAGGCTGTTCAGACGGTCGATAATCAGACTGGCCTTATATTTGAAAAACAATCCACGGTTTCCGGCAAATGCCGTATTGACAAAAATGGCAGCAGGAATACCCCTTTTAATAAGGATTGGTGCAATTATATCATAAACCTCTCTTAATCCATCATCGAAACTTAGAGCCATAAGCGGCTTACCAACCTTCCCTGATCCCTTTATTAATTCATGTAAATCAGGAAAACTAACTGGCTGATAATGCTTCAGAAAAAAATCAAGGTCTGCAGAAAATTTCTTTACCGACCTGATTGAGTAAAGGTGCCTTAGATGAGGAAGCGGCTCATCGCTGACAGCATGATAGAAAGGTAAAATGATATTCTGACCGGTCAGACGAATGAACTGTTTCACAGGAACCGCCGAGAAAACAAGGCCTGATATATTTTTCACCAGTGTTCTTATCATTTTATCACCTTCTTTAAATTAAGGGGAAAGGAGGATTTTATGATCCTGAAATAATTTGTTTCTGCTGCTCCAAAACCTTCAAAAAACCTTGCAATTCCCGGTATCATTGAACCCTCAAAATCCATCATAATATTTTTGCCGGCATACTTCCGGATATAATGATCAACCAGCAGGAACATTGCCCTATTATCCTTGCCTTCATCGTTCGATACAGCATTCAGATAAATAACACGGGTCTTTGAAAAAGCCAAGAATACGGCCGCACAGAGTTTATCATTGCTATATGCTCCCGCAATCTCTCCCCTGCCCTTTTCAATTATCCCTGAAAAAAGCCTGCTCAGCCAGGTATAATGTTCCGCCTTGAAACCAGATGAATCTGATTTCTGTCTCAGCTGAACGTATTTTTCCACATCAGTATTCTTAACAAGAAGTTTATTCTGAATAGCTTTCCTGATATTTCTCTTAGTGTTGGTCGAATAGGCCTGCATTGGATCAGTCGTCTCCCCTCCAGTCCTCAGTTCGTAATTTATCCTTTTAAATATTTTAAAATCCCTGCCAGATACCTCATTTGACGAATTAAGGCAAATATCTATATGCTTATATTTATCGGGGATCATGTGCAAAAATGACTGAACATCTGATATGGAGAGATTTTCAGGGGAAAAAACTCCAAGCTGCTGCGACAACACAGGCTGCACAATATAAAGAATTCCATACTTCTTTTTCCATGTGATGGGAAAAACAGCTTCGTAATCACCCATTACAAGCCCTTCCCAGGCTGGCGAAACCAGGTCGAGATACCACGAATACGGATAGATAGTCTCAATGCTTGAATTCTCAATACATCTATCCCATTTTTCGCGGTCGATCTCTTTATTAGTGATGTGCCTGACCATTTTGCTTCCCGTTTAATCTGGCTGATTCCCCTGTGCTGCCGTTAATAAATTCTCATATACATCCAGCCATCCCTTCCATTCACCAGCATCTGAAAATGTATCATTATGCCATATTGAAATGAAAGTGCCGTTTATTGCACGGACTTCTGAGATTATTTCATTTATTTTCTGAATTGCCTGGGCTGGGTTCAACTTCATATAATCCTTCAGCGTTCGGTCCATGACCTGAAACGGATAGATAACCAGCGGCGTCTCAGCCTCATTCATAATATCATAAAAATAAAACGGTGTGCATGTCCCCGCACGAAATCCCACCCGGGAGGCATAGCCCATACTGTAATCTTCCTTTATCCCGAGTGCTGATAATTGCAGATATGTGTGCGGAAGCTCAATTATCAGGTAATGCTGTCTGCTCCTTGTTATGGATTTCCCGGCAATGCGGCTTAATGTATTTATTTCCTTATCCAGCAGACCTGATTTAAAGTTTGAGTCCCACGACGGATGAATGCCAATAAAACTGAAGTTGGATGCATCATTCACAATTCTCATAAATGCATCGAGGGAAGGATCTATCCCCTTGTCATATTTTCCATATCCTGCTGTAAGAAAGAATGTTATGAGTCCAGGCTGTTCATGGATATCCTTTATCCAGCCGAATGTACAGAACGGGTCCTGTCGTTTTCCCCTTATTACATCTGTCCGTTCCTTCAGTTTTTTAAATTCTGCCCTGAGAACAGACCTCACTACACCGCCTAAACTCCTGACCGTTCCCTTATAAAGATATTCGTAAGGCATATCCACATCCACTGTGGGGATGAATTTGAAATTCCTTTTTGAAGTTTCAAATCCCTGATACTTATCTTTAAGAATATCTGCAAATCTCAGTATCCATCTGTCCACAATTGCATTTTCCAGGAATCCATTCTTAAATGCCAGACTTTCCTCAGCCTGAAATCTCCCATATTTATCTCCTTTAAATGAAAGATATTCCTCATACCTTGTAAGCAGGTAAAAAACTCCAGCAAACAGGTCAAATGGAAGATCTGCATTACCTGGCATTGGGAAAATTGTTTTCAGATCACCCCATGTTCCGGTCTCAGGTCTTATTTCCTTTATCTTATTCTCGAACAATAAACCTGAAGGGATTATATTGAATTCATCACCAATCCTTTCCTCCGTGTAGCTGACCTTTGGACCTTCAGCTTTCAAAAAGTATTCACTGTCTGATGTAATTTCAGCACCCACGCCAAGAAAATCCTTCATTATGAAATGGACGACATACTGCAGACGGGGGGTGATATTTTCGGAGTAAATTAACAATTTCGTTGGTTTATGGTTATTTTAGAGTAATCTAAATCATAGTTAACCGTTATTTATTAAGAGTTCCCTCAGTCGCTAAGCTCCTTCGGGATGACCTGTTACTTCTAAGATTATGTAATTTTATCATCTCTTTTGACCTGCGGTTTTTGTTTCACTCTTCACTCTTCACAGTTCACTCTTCACTCCTCACTCTTCACTCTTCACAGTTCACTCTTCACTCTTCACTGCTCACCGTTCACTCTTCACTTCTATAGTTCAAGGGTCACAACAGTTATTCCCGATCCTCCCAATTGTATATGCTCATCCTTACACGAGGCGACAACATCTACCGTCCGGAGGTATTCTCTTATGACCTGGCGGAGAATTCCGTCACCTTTGCCATGCAAAATCCTGACTTCAGTAGCGCCTACCATGATGGCTTCATCAAGCAAGACGGTCACTTCACGCAGAGCTTCCTCTGACCGTTTTCCCCTGACATCAATCTCCGGTTTAAAGAACAGTTTTCTCTCTCCCGGGTTCCAGTCAGCAAAGTCGCCTCCTGCAGAGCTCCTGCTATTCATCTCCTCATATATTTCCGTAGTTGTTTTATCCAGCCTGCTCACATCAACAATTGTACTGAGCTGCCCGAATCTGACTGTAACTTTATTTCCTTTCCGGTTAATTACTTCTCCCGCCACATCCTGTCCTTTCATAAATACAAAATCACCTTTTTTTATTTCAGGATCAATAATTTTGGATGCGGAAGCTCTTGCCGGTTCCAGCTGCCCAAACCTGCGGCGTCGCTCCCTGACTTTAACAGCTTCACTTTTAACTTCTGAGATTTTTTGTATCAGCTTGTCTTTGCCTGCTTTCTCATCTTTAGCATCCATCTCAAAAGAACCCTTCCTAAGCAGTTCAAGTTCCTCTCTTACTTTCTTTGTTTTCTCTTTCTCTGCCTGGGCTTCACGTATTTCCCGAATTGTATTTTCTATTTTCCTGTTTGCATCTGAGAGCAGCTGATCTGCTTCATGGTGTGCTTTATCCAGTATTTCCTTTCGTGATTTCTCAGACAGCTCAAGTTCCTCAGAATACTGGTCAAGCACCTGCTGTAACCGTTTTTCAGCTTTCCTGATATTATCGCGTTTCACCTGCCAGTATTTCTTATCCCTTATGATCTCTTTAAGATGGCGGTCGAACCGGACATAATCTTTCCCGATTTTGTCTGTTGCGGTTTTTATGATTTCTTCCGATAATCCGATATTCCTTGCTATCTCAAATGCAAAGGAACTGCCGGGTTGTCCTGTCTCAAGTCTGAAAAGCGGCTGCATCCGCTGAGTGTCAAACAGCATTGCACCATTCTCAATACCTTCAACCGAGGCCGCAAAATGCTTAAGATTACTGTAATGGGTGGTAATTACGGCAAATATTTTTGCCAGGTTTAATTTATCCAGGACTGCTTCGGCAATAGCGCCGCCAAGGACAGGTTCGGTACCTGCCCCGAATTCATCAATAAGTAAAAGTGTTGAACTGTCTGCATTACGGACAAAATATTTCATATTCAGCAGGTGGGAGCTGTATGTGCTCAGATCATTTTCAATCGACTGTTCGTCACCTATGTCAATAAAAATCCTGTCGAAAATTCCTACTATGGATGATTCTTCCATCGGAACCAATAATCCGCATTGAAGCATATATTGCAGAAGTCCGACAGTCTTCAGACAGACTGATTTGCCTCCGGCATTCGGACCGGAAATAAGAAGTATCCGCTGTTTTGCATTCAGATCAATCGTAAGGGGAACAACCTCTTTTTTATCTTTCCTGTGAGCTAACAGAAGAAGGGGATGAACCGCATTTTTCCATGATATTATATTTTCTTCTGCTAATTCCGGCAGAATAGCTCCGATCTCATCAGCAAATAATGCTTTTGCCCTTATAAAATCAATTTTCGCAAGGAATTCATTTGCATTCAGCAGCTCATCAATATAAGGCCGCAGGTCATCTGAGAGAATAGTAAGTATCCTGATGATCTCCCTTATCTCGGCATATTCAAGTTCTTTTATCTCATTATTCAGTTCAACAGCTTCTGCAGGCTCGACAAATGATGTTTTTCCTGTTGCGGATTCATCATGGATTATACCCCTGATCTTCCTTTTATATGCTGCATTCACGGGTATTACCGGACGGCCGTTGCGAATGGAAACTTCGGCATCTTTTTCCGCAAAACCCTCCTCCCGTGCAGTACGCAATAAATTCCCCAGGATCCTGGTTACGGTTGAATGCTTGACGGATATGGATTGCCTTATCTGGACCAGCTCCTTTGAAGCATTGTCCTTAAGCTTGCCGCTTTTTGTAAGAATCTTATCGATCCGTTCAGCGATAAACGGAAAATATTTAACCTGATAGCAGAGCTTTGAAAGGTTTGAATATTTCTCTTTCTTCTCTTTTTTAAAAAAATTCAGGATTGCCCTGACCGTATCAAGAGACCTCCTGAGATCAAACACTTCCTGGAGTTCAAGATGACTTCCTTCAACCCTGATCCTGTCAAGCGATTCGGAGACATCAGCAAAAAATCCCAGCGGAAATTCTTCTTCCCTGTTTATTAATAAAAATTCATTGGTTTCATTCAGGCAGGTCCGGATGATCTCAGCCGAGGATGAAAAGCTCATCTTATCTGCCTTATCTTTACCATTTTCTGAAAGACATTTCTTTTTAATCAGTTCCCGTATCTGGTCAAAGCCAATCTTAACTTCAAAGTTTTCTGGGTAAGTCATCATTAATTTAACCATCAGAAGATTCTGTACACCAAAATTATCTAAAAATCCCATTCTTTTATTAAATTTGTTTAAGACGTTTTACCGAATTAAAATCCTGAAACCTAAAATCCCCAACCATCATGAGTCGAAAATTCTTTTTTCATGCCGCAGGCATTATTATGATTATATTCAGTGCCTGTACAAAGGATCTTCCAACTGCGTCCTTTACACATAGTTCTGACAATTATGAAGCAGGTGATACTATTAATTTCACCAGTACTTCGTCAAATGCCGATAATTTTAACTGGGAATTCGGGGATGGAGGTGCATCATCAGAAGAAAATCCATGGCATATTTTTAACTCCACCGGAACCTATGAAGTGAACTTAGAAGTCACAAATGAAGATGGATCTGATAAGACCGCATCCTCGGTAACCATAAAAGATCCGACCATCCTGGCTTTTCAGGTTATAAAAGAAGGTACTGAAGAACCAATATCCGGCTGTGGAATTTTTGTTTTTGATAACCAGACTGACTGGGATAATGTTGAGAATCCGGTTGCTGTAGGATTAACAGATATAGACGGGTATATAGAATTTTACCATGCAAAAGCAATTGTCTACTACTTATATGCTTACAAGGAAGAAACCGGGGGAGTCTGGTATTTTGCAGGATACACCGGAACATTATTGCTAAATCAAATGAATGGGTATACTATTCCTGCAGTGTGGGAGGCAGATAAAAAAGCTGCTGGTATAAAATCCGGGGTTAGCAAATTCACAAAATTCGCGCATTAGAATATACTTTAAAAGTTTATTCAAAAACCTGGTAATTAATTATGAATAAATTAATTAGTTATGCTCTGTCTATCTTTCTGAGTTTGCTTTTAATATCATGTGAGGAGGATCACGATATCATCGATGCTGATGATATCGGAGTTTGGAATTACTACAACACATCCAATGGTCTGACGAATGATGAAATCTGTGTAATTAAGCAGGATCATAATGGGCTAATATGGGTTGGCACATATGGTGGCGGCCTATGCAAATTTGATAATGGAAACTGGACTTCCATGCAAAAAGGAAACGGATTGCTAAATGATACTGTTTTTTCCATTGAAGAAGATTTTTTTGGAGATATCTGGATTGGAACGGCAAATGGAATTAATATAATTTCAGGTGGAAGAATTGATAAATTGGACACTATCTTCTATCCCGATGAAAAACCTCTTTCACTTCATTCTGACAGCCGTGGATGGATGTGGATAGGAACAAATTATATGATTATTCTGTATGATTATTCTAAATTTTATTATGTTGATTTCATGGATGAGGGTCTGTACCCGGTCAAGGCAATAACGGAAGATAATATCGGACAGATTTGGTTTTCTACCCCTGGTGGTGCTATTGGTTATAACCCGACAGATGATAACTTTCATATCATTGATAAGGAAGATGGTCTTTACAGTAATAATGTGCGTTGTATTTTTCAGGATAGCTGGGGTATGTTATGGTTTGGACATCTGGAATCAGAAAGAATTACCCGGTGGAATGGAAGCAACTTTGAATATATCAACCTGTTTAATGGATATTCTTATCCAAATGTCTTTTCGATTGTGGAAGATCATAACCGGAATATATGGTTCACAACTGCGAATTCAGGTGTTATACGTTATGATGGTGTTATACCCAGGACAATTGGAATTAACGATGGACTCAAAGACTATGATATCAGATGCTCGATGGTTGATAATGAAGGGAACCTCTGGTTCGGGTCTGACAGTCTTGGAATACAAATTTATATTCCTGAATAAATATGAAAAAAGGAATATTTCTTTTGGCCGTCTTGTTTCCTTTGCTCTCCCTTGATCTTAATAAGTTAAGCGCTCAGGAAACTGATGTTTACAGTTTATTGACTGAACGTTATGTTGAACGGCCTATCAATGTACACCGGGGACAACTACAGGTTAATACCGGTTATGAACTTTCTGTTTTAAATCGAAAATTCAACACTGAAGGAAAAGCTATTAACCTGGCAAAAGATGGATCAGTTGCGATGCAACACCTGTTCCCGTTAGATATACATTTCGGGATACTGGAACATCTTCAAATATCAGTGGGAATGAACTATGCGAGGATGGGGATCAGGGAGCGTAATATCTGGATTGCAGGATATGATACCGAACTCAGCATTGACGAATTGAATGAATATAAAGGCCCTGATAACCTCAAGCTGGGACTTTCCTTTCGGGTTCCTTTAGGATTGGAATACATGGATTGGACAGCAAATGGAAGCATTTCATTACCTGTTTTTAATAACGAGCCAGATCCACCGGATCATACCATTTTCACTCCATTTTCTGCAACAACTACACAAATAAGCTACTATTATAAGAATAAATTTGGATCCGGCATCCTGACCGGAGCATTCGGTACTGACCTGAAAATCAATACATCAAATATTTCCGTCATACTAAGTGGCAATTTCACCGCTCCCCTTAAAGAAGGAACAAATATTCAATGGAGAAGCAATTTAATAGATAATAAATTTGAATATTATACCGAAGAATTCAATTTTAAATGTGGACAGCAGATAGAGTATAGTGCATTATTTGCATACCAGGCTATCGACTGGTTCGCGCTGCAATTATTTATTGACGGGATAAATACTTACGGCGGATGGAGTGATGTAACGGGGAAAAAGGTTGGTTACAGACCTGAAAATCTTATTGCAGGCGGCTTTGGTTATGAAATAATGATTTCTCATCGCATGAGGCTGTTTCAGACAATTGATATTCCTATTAAAGGAAAAAATATAATGGGTATGTTTATTATTCATACCGGGATCAGTCTGAATTTTATTTCTGAGTCATATTACAATATTTTCTAATTATTGGGGTATGAAAAAAATCTGGTTGTTCATCTGTTTATTAATTTTAATACCTGATATTTCCGGGCAGGTTGAGGAGATAATCATCCCTTCCGATTTAAAACAGCAAACCATTATTACTGAGCCTGCAACCCTGAGAAAAGGTTTTTTCAGGATTGGGACAGTAAATGGCTGGGGTGCAATAGATCGTATTTTTGATGAATCAGGAAAAAGATCTTATATAATGGGATCTTATGGAAGCGGATGGGCTACAGCCTGGTCGCATGAGCTTGATCTTCAGTATGGGATAACAGACAGGATACAGGTGACAGCTCAATTTCCATATAAAAGAGAAAAAATTTATTACGCTTCAGAAATTATAGTTCCCGCATACGACACAACCGCAGTAGAATATTATAAAGCAAAGGGCAATGGTTTAGGGGATATTTCGATTTCCGTATCTTACCAGATCATTAAAGAAGATACCAGAAAACCTTCCCTGGTGACAAAATTATATATCACCATTCCAACGGGTAGAAAAAATCCAACAAATATAATAGACGCGAAGAAATTTGACAGGCCAACCGGCTATGGGGAGACAACTCTGGACTTACATTTACAATTACGTAAAATATTCTATCCTTACTCTGTAACTATTTACACTGCATATACTTATCATTTTAAAGGGAAAAAGATATTTAATCCCGGAGAAGGGGAAACATCATTCAGAAGCGGAGATTTATTATATGTCGGAGGCAGCTTTAATATGCATCTGAATGACTGGATAGTTTTAGGGAATGAGGCAGCATTCTTTAAATGGTGGAATGATTCTTTTTTTGGTGAAACGGCTGCAGATGTTGGAATGACAGGACGATGGGTAATAAATTACCAGCCTTCACTTATATTTCAGGTAAGACGGTTCCGTTTCTTCGAAGTAATTCAATTTCCTCTTTTTGGGAAATCCGTTGCCGCAGATCCTCAATACATACTTGGATTGCAATATATAATCTAAATTAAAAACAGATCATGCAGTCAATTCCACAATTCTACTCCTTAAAGATTATATGCTTTATCTTCACATTTTTTCTTTTAACAACTTGCAAAACTCCCTCCATCCTCGTCACACAGGAACAGCAACAAGGTGACTATTATAACAATCTTTACCAGTATGAAGAGGCAATAATTCACTACAAGAACTGCCTTTCAGCCAGTACAAAGCTTGGCACATTCCGGAACATTGATATGGAAGCAGACATTTGCAGGAAAATAGCACATGGATATTCCGTACTTGGCAATTTCGATGATGCCCTATCCCATGCCAGCCAGGCTCTTACCAGGGATTCAATACAGAACAACTCCCTTGAAATAATTGAAGATTACAGGATGCTGGGTTCTATATCACTTTATAAAGGTGATTTTAATAAAGGAATCCCTTATCTTGAACATGCCCTGGAGCTTAACAACGGCATGGAGTCCAGCCTGAAAAGTCTGAACCAGATTTCAATTGCAGACACCTATCTTTCTCTTGCACAAGTTTATTCAGTCCTTGGCAGATTTGACCAGTGTACCGATTATGCAAAATCTGCCCTGGATATTTATGATAAGTTAAGTGACAAGAAGGGCATCATGGAGGGAAAGCTTATTCTTGGCAATACTTATCTTAACCTAGGAATGATCACCGAAGCACTGCAATTACTAAATAATTCCCTTAATCTTTCACAGGAACTTGATCTCTCTTCTGCACGGCAATATCAGTCGCTGGGCGAAGTATATACCTCAACCTCCGACTTCGAGCAGGCAATAAGATATAAGCTGAATGCTCTGGATGAAGCTGAAAAGTCAGGGATAGTCCCCCAGATTGTCTGGAGCAGAATCGGGGTTGGAGACGCTTACGCAAATTTAGGTGATAATGAGAAAGCTATCAGCTACTACCGGTCTGCTAGGCAAGTCCAGGATACCATTAAAATGACAGCTCTTGCCCTCAAGGCTTCTTCCGATATGCGCCTGGGTAATATTCAACAGGCTCAACAGTACTACCTGGAAATTAATGCGGATGTAGCTTCAGGACTTGCTTCACTGAGAATGGGTGAATTGAATTACGAATCCGGAAAAGTTGAGGAAGCAACCGGGGAATATTTAAATGCCATAGGTTTTTTCAATGCAGCAAACATTAAGGAAGGTATAGCAAAAGCGAACCTTAGGCTTGGTGATATTAATATAAATTCTGGCAGTTATGATGAAGCCCGTAAATATTTGCGAGAAGCATCCAGCCTTGCTTTTGAAGAAGAGACAAAGTGGGAAATATTGTACCAGACAGGCAGGTTATTTGAATTTACACAACAAAACGATTCTGCAATTGATGCATATAAAAAATCAATCCGGATAATTGAAGGGATCAGGGGGAAATTTACCATCGAGGAATATAAAAGCAGGTATATTAATGATAAGATTAAGGTCTATGACCGGCTAATCCGTATCCTCCTTGAATCGGGAGACGGAGCATCTGCATTTTCATATTCAGAAAGAGCCCGGGCAAGGGCATTTCTTGATATGATCGGAAACCGGAAAATCGGTGTAAAAAACACCACTGATAAAGAACTTGTAAGTCGTGAACAGGACCTCAGGCTTCGTATACAGGCTCTCTCAAAGATGATTCAAAAAAATGATCTGGGCACATCCAGAGGATTATCACGTTATCAGGTTGAGGAAGAGCTGGTGCGTTCCAGGGAAGAATATAATTCTTTACTTGAAAGGATCAAACTGACAAACCATGATTATGCCTCTGTTGTAAGCATTGAACCTGTTGATCCTGGATCAGTGTGTCATAAACTTGATGCTGAATCTGCACTTCTTTCATACTGGACTGGGGATGAATACCTGGCAATATGGATTTTAACACCCGATGGAATAAAATATAATCTGCAAAAAATACCTGCAAAATCTGTTTTAGCGGCTGTATCAGACAGCCGTCAGTCTATAAGAAGAACTTCAGAATTCCTGGTATCAGGTAATAAGGACAGAGGTTCCAGGGTAGTCGCAAATGAAGCAGGAGGTAACTTATCCGGAAGAGATCTCTTCATCAAGGATTATTCTGTTCTTATTGCACCCATAGAAAAATTCATTGACGGATATAAAAATATTGGCATAATACCGCATGGGGCACTTCATTTTCTGCCGTTTCAGGCAATGATTGCTCCGGATGGTCATTATCTTATCGAAAAATATAATATTTTCTATACTCCCTCTGCAAGTATTTACCTGTTAAGTGAAGAGAAAAAAAATAATCCTGAAAAACAAATTATTGCTATGGCTCTCGGAGATCTGGGACTCGGTGATTTCTCAGGTCTTCCCGGGACAAAAGATGAAGTTGACCAGATAAAAAACCTGTTCAAGGATATTACTTCTCTTTATGAAAACGGATCGACAGAAACATTCCTTAAAGAAAACGTATCATCATATGAATATGTTCATCTGGCAACACATGGAATCCTTGATCCCGTCCAGCCACTATACTCATATTTATTATTTGCACCAACGGATGAGGATGACGGACTACTGACTGTATCAGAAGTTTTTGGGCTGGATCTTAATGCCAGGCTTGTCACCCTAAGTGCCTGTCAGACGGGTCTTGGTGATCTCAGCCAGGGTGATGATATCATTGGTCTCAGCCGTGCATTCATTTATGCAGGATCACCTGCTGTTATTGTCAGTCTTTGGAGCGTAGCCGATCAACCAACGGCACTCCTGATGACATCATTTTATAAAAACCTGGAGAATCATTCCCCACAAGAAGCACTCGCTATAGCGCAACGGGAAGTTATGAAACAATACCCGGCACCTTTCTACTGGGCTCCGTTTCAGTTGATTGGGAGGGGGGACTGAAGGGTTCTCGGTTCTCGGTTCTCGGTTCTCAGTTCTCGGTTCTCAGTTCTCAGTTCTCAGTTCTTCTCTGTTTTCAATCAAGGATTGATTTAACATTAACATTCATGTGAACTTATGAAATCAGCCAAATTTCCTTTCCGGACTTTGTGGATCATTACATTGTTATTTATTGCCCTGGGATATATTGAAAGCGCAGTGGTGGTTTATATGCGTGAAATACTTTACCCCGGAGGATTTCAGTTCCCCATTGCACCAATTGAAATGAACCTTGCCATAACTGAAATTATACGGGAATTTGCCACACTCGTGATTCTGGTTTTCATTGGAATGCTAACAGGACGTACATTTTCAGAGAAATTCGCCTGGTTCCTTTACAGTTTTGCTATATGGGATATTTTTTATTATGTCTTTCTGAAACTTTTGATCGGATGGCCGGAATCATTGATGACATGGGATATACTTTTTATGATCCCGACGACCTGGGTAGGACCCGTTATT
>JBGPAO010000049.1:0-13764 GCA_041480755.1 Bacteroidia bacterium | reverse complement strand
TACACGGGCTTACCATCAAATAATCATTAGAAGTAATAATCAGCTTTTCATTTAAATTGAGCTATAATACAGCCCGGAACAATCAAGGGGAGAATTATTCTGTTGTGATAAGGCAGGCGAGCAGAATTATTCTCCCTGTGGAGGGGCTGTGTTATAGCGAAATTTAAATGCTGAGCTTCCGAAAGTTTTGAATTATAACGAATTACACGGGCTTACCATCAAATAATCATTAGAAGTAATAATCAGCGTTTTCATTTAAATTAAGCTATAATACAGCCCCGGAACAATCAAAGGGAGAATTATTCTGTTGTGATAAAAGTGACAATTGAAGACCGCGAGCGCAGCGAGCAGAATTACGCGAACGCAGTGAGCGAATCACGCGAGCGTTAGCGAGCGAAGAACAATTGTAACAAGTTGGAATAATCTATATCTTCGCACATTTAAATTAAAAAAAAAGCGTTTTTTTTCGATGAGACCTTCTGAGCTTCTTAAATATTACCCACGGAATGACCTTTTCCGGAAATTTGCTGACGAACTCCGGCAGGGGAAAAGCGGATCCATCCGGCTGAAAGGGCTGGCAGGTTCATCAAAATCCCTCATCGCTGCCAATATAATCTCGGAAATACCTGAAATACATCTGCTTATCCTACCTGCCCCCGAAGAAGCAGCTTACTTTTATAACGACCTCAATAACCTTGCCCCGGATCTCGAAGTACTCTATTTCCCTTCTTCCTTTAAGAATTCTTTAAAGTACAAGCAGATAAGCAGCTCAAATATCGTGATGAGAACAGCTGTTATTAAAAGGCTGACTGAAAAACCTGAAAAACTTTGTATCGTCACTTCTCCTGAAGCAATCGCTGAAAAAGTCGTCACCCCGGAAGTGCTGTCAGAAGAATCTATAAGGATCAGCAGAGGAGATAAATTTTCCATCTCAGGATTCACAGATGCCCTCGTCACTATCGGATTTAAACAGACCGATTTCGTATATGAACCGGGATGGTTCTCTATCAGGGGAAGTATCGTCGATGTCTTCTCCTGGTCATCACGTCTGCCATGCAGGCTGAGCTTCATCGGGAATGAGGTGGAATCAATCCGCTTCTTTAATAACGAAACCCAGCTGTCAGTGCAGAAACTGGATAATATCCTGATTTTTCCAAACTCCCAGACTTTCTCCTCAGAATATGAAGGATTGAATATTGCTCCCCGGATTGCTTTTACAGAATTCCCTCATAAACAGCCGATTGCATGGTGTGCAGGCACGCAATACATACTTGACAAAATTGATGAGCTGTCCGAAAAAAATTTAAATATTCCCTCCGATGAAGATGGGTTCGATCCGGCGGTTGATAAAAAAATTGTACTCGCAGCATCTGATCAGGTATTTTCACCGCTCCGCCGGGGCTGGATCATAGAATTTGGCCCTGATTATATCACTTCCGGGGGGACTGATCTCAGCTTTTCTACATCAACACAGCCTGCCTTTAATAAGAATTTCGAACTCCTGGTCAAAAACCTCAGGCAAAATGAAGAATCCGGGTATACTAATTTTATTTTCTCAGATAATGAAAAACAGATCGAACGGTTAAGGTCTGTATTCCATGATCTGGATAAACATATAGATTTCACTCCTGTCATTGCAAGCCTGCATGAGGGCTTTATAGAACATTCCCTGAAAATTGCCCTGTATACTGACCACCAGATATTTGACAGGTACCACAGGTTCAGGCTCGATGATCAGTTTGCACGCAGCGAAAAACTGACGGTTCAGGAACTTACGGGTCTGAATCCGGGCGATTATGTGGTGCATATTGACCATGGAATCGGACAGTTCGGCGGACTTGAAAAAATTCAGACCGGCGGAAAGGAACAGGAAGCTGTAAGACTCGTTTATAAAGATAATGATGTTCTGTATGTAAGCATCCATTCACTGCACAGGATCTCAAAATTTAAAGGGAAAGACGGACAAACACCCAAAATATATAAGCTGGGATCAGGCGCATGGCAAAAACTGAAGTCGTCTGCCAAAAAGAAAGTTAAGGATATCGCAAGGGAACTGATCCGTCTTTATGCAATGAGAAAAGGGCAGGAAGGATTTGTCTTTTCGCCTGACAGCTACCTCCAGGCAGAACTCGAATCTTCATTTATTTATGAAGATACCGAAGATCAGCTTAAAGCTACACGGGATGTCAAACAGGGAATGGAAGCGCCGTTTCCGATGGACCGGCTGATTTGCGGTGATGTCGGCTTCGGGAAAACAGAAATTGCCATACGCGCCGCTTTTAAAGCCGTCACTGACAGTAAACAGGTTGCAGTTCTTGTCCCGACAACAATTCTCGCCCTCCAGCATTATAATACTTTCACGGACAGACTCCGAGGCTTCCCATGCAGTATCGATTACATAAGCCGGCTTAAAAGCCAGTCACGTCAGAAAGCAGCCCTGCAGAAACTTGCGGAAGGAAAACTTGACATAATCATCGGCACGCATCGCCTTATCAGTAAAGATGTAATATTTAAAGACCTTGGATTGCTGATTGTTGATGAAGAACAGAAATTTGGCGTCGGTGTGAAGGAAAAGCTGAAACAGCTCAAACTGAATGTTGATACGCTTACGCTCACGGCCACCCCAATACCAAGGACTCTGCAGCTTTCGTTAATGGGCGCCCGCGACTTGTCGGTCATTAATACTCCCCCGCCTAACCGGTATCCCATCGGAACCGAATTGCATACATTCAATCACGATATTATCCGTGAGGCCATTTATTTTGAGGTTGGCAGGAAAGGACAGGTTTTCTTTATACATAACCGCGTTCAGAATATCGGTGAAGTGCAGGCATTGCTTGAAAAAATATGCCCTGATGTCAGCACCGTTATTGCGCATGGACAGATGGAAGGTGCGAAACTGGAAAAGGTCATGCTCGACTTTATTTCCGGAGTTTATGATGTGCTTATTGCAAGTTCTATTATAGAATCCGGCCTCGATATCCCAAACGCAAATACTATCATCATCAACAATGCCCAGCACTTTGGACTAAGCGATCTTCACCAGCTTCGTGGAAGAGTGGGCCGGTCAAATAAAAAGGCTTTTTGCTACCTGCTGGCGCCCCCGATGAATGTCCTGTCTCCTGAGGCCCGGAAAAGACTCCGGGCTATCTCTGAATTCTCGGAACTGGGAAGTGGTTTTTATATCGCGCTCCAGGACCTTGATATCAGGGGGGCCGGGAACCTGCTTGGTGCTGAGCAGAGCGGATTTATTACAGACATCGGGTTCGAAACCTACCAGAGGATCCTCGATGAAGCCCTCATGGAACTTAAAGAAAATGAATTCAGCGATGTCTTTGCTGAAACGGAAAAACCAGTTCCGGAAACCGTAGAAGTCAATTATTTGGCTGATTGCCATATTGATACAGATCTGGAACTTGTCTTTCCGGATGAATATGTGGAGAATACTTCCGAACGGCTCAGGCTTTACAGGATACTGGATAACATTGATAATGAGATTAAACTGCAGGATTTTGAGAATGACCTGATCGATCGCTTCGGCAACCTTCCCGAACAGAGCAAAGAACTACTTCAGGTAGTAAGGCTCCGCTGGCTTGCATTGAAACTCGGTTTTCCAAAGATCATCCTGAAAAAAAACAAAATGATCGCGAACTTCATTCAGGATCCCGAATCTCCCTATTATCAGTCTTCGGTCTTTTCAAAGATCCTCTCCTTTATTCAAACCCAGACCAGCAACTATCAGCTCCGTGAAACCAAAGGCAAACTAACCCTTTACGTCGACCATATCTCATCTGTCTCAGCCGCCATAATCACTCTCCATCGCATTCCTGTTTAGCCTACCGGTAGACAGGTTTTTAGAGTTTATTATTTCGGATTTCGAATTTCGAGTTTTCCCCTTTTGTTTCGCATTTCGCAATTTCGAATTTCGATTTTTTTAAGTTTCGCTTTTCGTCTTTTCCCAGTTTATTTCGGATTTCGCTATTTCGGATTTCGACTTTTCCTGAGTTTATTTCGTCTTTCGCTATTTCGACTTTCGACTTTTTTATCCTATTTTTAAAACATAAACCTTAATAATTAACATCAACCTCAATTCGAGACGATGAACCTGGTCATAGACATAGGCAACAGCTCCATCAAAGTCGCAATCTTCAGCGGCTCTGAAATTCTGTTCAGAGAAAACCTTCCGGAAATTTCTCCGGAATATATTTCCACGATTGTCAGGAATTTCCCTGATGTCCATAATTCTATCCTTTCCTCCGTGCGTAAAAAAGATCCTGTTCTGCTTGAATATCTGCATAAAAGCTTCCGGTTTTCAATTGAATTATCAGAAAAAACCCCCGTACCTGTCAAAAATCTGTATGGATCTCCGGCAACTCTTGGCTGCGATCGCCTTGCTGCTGTAGTCGGGGCAAATACGATATTTCCGGAAACCAGTGTTCTTTTTATTGATATCGGGAGTGCTGTCACAATTGACTTTATAAGCCATAAAGGAGAATTCCGCGGTGGAAATATATCCCCGGGCATGATGATGCGGTACAGGGCTTTGAACGAATTTACCGCGAACCTGCCTCTTGAATTTCCGAATGATAAACAAGAATTTATGGGATCAGATACACCGGGCGCAATTGTTTCCGGCGTCCAGAATGGAATAATCCTTGAACTTGAAGGGTATATCCGCCGGTTTTCTGAAAAGGAACAGGGACTTATGGTCATCTTTACCGGCGGTGATGCAACCTTTTTTGCTGAAAAGATCTGCTTCCGGGTTGTTACGGATCAAAATCTGATACTGAAAGGACTTAACAGAATCCTGGAATTTAATTTAACCTGAGCTCCCCTTACATTGTGAAATTCAGCACTTTTCAAAATTCATCTTAATTCTTTATCAGGTTTTAATGTATCTTTGCATGGTTTTTGAACAATGACAGAGATATGATTTAATTATAGGAAATGAAGCTTTTCGGTGTGAATATTATCTCTGCTACAGTTATGTTTTTTATTTATGGTAACCTCTTTGCACAAAAGGGTGTTGAGGATGGTTCAAAATACGGTTGGGGTAAGGATAGTGTCAGATGCCTTGTAAATCTGACATTAAGCAGGGATCGTGTAAAAACCGGCAATTATGAGGACGCTATAAGTTACTGGAGAGTTGCTTTCAATGAATGCCCTCAGTCCAGTCAGAATTTATATATCGATGGGGCAAAGATGTTCAACCACTTTATTGAGACAGAAAAGGATCATGTAAGAAAGGAAGCCCTCATCGACACGCTTATGATGATCTATGACAAGAGAATGAAATATTTCGACCAGAAAGGCAATATTCTTGGCAGAAAAGCTGTTGATCTTTTAAAGTACAGAAATAATATCACAGCTATCGGTGAAGCATATAACTATCTTGAAGAATCAATAAACCTTCTGAAAAATAAATCATCAATGCCTGTCGTTGATGCTTTTATGGGTTCCTCAATTGCACTTTATTCTGCAGGCAAAGTATCTGATATGAAAGTGATTGAAAATTACTCAACAGCTTCCGATATAATCGATTTTGCACTTGCTGAGAATCCTGCAGATTCAATCGCAAAAAAAGTGAGGGAAAAAATCCGCAGGAATTTTATTTCATCAGGCGTCCCAACGTGCCAGTCGCTTATCAGTTATCTTAAGCCGCGTTACCAGTCCGAAAAGGCAAATGTTGCTTTCCTTAGAAAAGTCGTTTCTTATATGGCTGATGTCAATTGTTATGAAGATCCGCTGTACATCCTGGCATCAGAAGCTTTATACCGGCAGGAGCCGTCTGCCCTTGCTGCATTCAGCCTGGCCAGGTTATCCGTGATCAAAGAAAACTACAGCAAAGCTGTTAATTATTATAAAGAAGCAATTGAAAAGGAAAAAGATTCTTTAAATAAGGCCGAATATTTCTATCAGCTTGGATGGGTCACATTTGAAAAGCTGAATGATCCCCAGACTGCGAGGAAATATGCACTTCAGGCAATTTATCTTCGCCCCGGATGGGGTGAACCATATTTACTGATTGGTGATATGTATGCTGATGTCAAGGATTGTTTTGCGGATGATTTCAGGAAAAATGCTGTATACTGGGCAGCCGTCGATAAATACATTCAGGCAAAATCAATAGATCCATCGGTATCTGAAAAAGCGGATGAAAGGATTCAGATCTATTCATCCTATTTCCCTGATGTTGAAACGTTGTTTTTCAACAGCCTGAAAGACGGAGATCAATATAAAATCGGATGCTGGATAAATGAAAAAACCACTGTCAGGGCAAGGTAAACGGACCAGAAGTTCCGTGAAAAGCAGGAATCTTTTTCTGCCCGGGATCATTCTGCTCGCAGGATTATTTTGCCTTTTCTCCTGTGAAAACGAGATCGAAAAGATAAACTCCCTTACGGGAAACACAACACTTCCTGAAGTCTCCGGCAAGAATTTTGAAATCATCCACAGCGATTCGGGTAAAGTTAAAGTGCGTATCCTCGCTCCTGAGATACGCAAATACGCTTTTGTTGAACAACCATATATAGAGTTCCCCCGCGGAATGAAAGCATATTTTTACGACGACAGTTTGAAAATAGAATCTGTAATTGAAGCCGGTTATGTTAAATACTTTGAGGCGGAAAAACTATGGGAAGCAAAGAATAATGTAGAGGCAAGAAATTTGAAAAAAGGAGAACAGCTAAATACTGAACACCTTTTCTGGAACGAGGAGAAGAAGACGATTTATTCCAACGCCAATTCCAGGATTGTTACAGAAGAGGGGACTTTTTATGGAGAGAAAGGGTTCGAGGCAAATCAGGACCTGTCTAAATGGAAACTCAAAAGCTCTAAAGGCACAGTAAATGTAAAAAATGAATAAAAAAGTACTTTTTGTCCTTGAAATACTCTGGCTGATTGTTGGAATTCTCGGGCTCGCCGCAGGTATACACCAGACAATGCGGAAGGGACTGAAAGAAAGCTGGATGTTTTTTCTTATCTCAGCAGTCGGTTTCGGAATGTACTTTATGCGCCGGAATCTGAGAAAAAAACTATCTCAGTAAAGTTGCTTCTTTATGAATCATACCCTTATAATCATAATTTCCCTTCTCTTTTCTACTTTCTTTTCGGGAATGGAGATCGCATTTATCTCAGCAAATAAACTGAAACTGGAGGTTGATAAGAAACAGGGTGTATTTGGTTCCGGAATCATTTCGTTTTTCAGCAGGAAGCCCGGTTTTTTTATTGCCACAATGCTGACAGGCAATATTATTTCAATTGTCACTTATGGTATAATGATGGCTGTGAGCCTTGAGCCTCTGATAAGCAGCATTACCGGTTCTGTAATTGTAATACTTATTATACAGATTATCATTTCAACCTTTTTTATACTGATTGCCGCAGAATTTCTTCCTAAGAACCTTTTCATTATTAATCCCAGCCGGACACTGAAAATCTTGGCGGTACCAGTCATTGTGATGTATATCCTGCTTTATCCCGCAACCTGGATAATCGTCACCATGTCGCATATTCTGATAAGAATATTTACTGGAAAACCTGTTGAAAAAAGGTCCGGTGATCAGGTTTTCATGAAAGCTGACCTCCTTCGTCTTCTCAGCAGGGTAAAGGACCAGGATAAGGATAAATCCGGGGGGCAGAACGAAATGAAAATTTTTCAGAATGTGCTTGACCTTTCAAATATAAGGTTGAAAGATTGCATGGTGCCGCGTAACGAGATCATATCGATGGAAGTGAAAAGCACTGTTGAAGAGTTGCGTCAGAAATTTATAGAAACCGGCTTTTCTAAAATACTTATTTACAGGGAAAATCCGGATAATATAATAGGCTATATCCATTCAAAGGAAATATTCAGGAATCCCGGTGACATCACTTCTAAAATAATTAATCTGCCTATAGTTCCTGAAACCATGCCTGCGAATAAACTGCTTCAGGCTTTTATCAGCAAGCATAAAGGGATTGCCCTTGTTGTGGATGAATTTGGCGGCAACAGCGGTATCGTCGCTATCGAAGACATTATCGAAGAAATATTCGGAGAAATTGAAGATGAGCATGATTTCCCGGAACTTACCGAAAAGAAAATCAACGAAAATGAATTCATTTTTTCAGGAAGACTTGAGATTGATTACCTGAATGAAACTTATAATCTCGGGATACCAAAAGCAGATGAGTATGAAACTCTCGCCGGTCTCATTCTCTTCTATCATGAGCATATCCCGGCCCTGAATGAAAAAATCACAGTTCAACCCTTTATCTTCAAGATCCTCGAAGTCTCCCAGACCCGCATCGGACTGGTCCATCTCATAAAATGTCCCTGATACCTGTGATATTCGAATTTCGAGGTTTCGGTGTTTCGGATTTTATTACATCAAGACCGATAGGATTTCAAATTTTATAGTTACTCCATCTGGTTAATTATATCTAAATATAATTGTTTATATTCGTAGCCAAATTTTTTCAGAAATAGTTTTAAAATGGCAACACTACAAAGAATAAGGTCCAGAGCAGGTATATTGATTGCTGTTATAATTGGTATAGCGATTTTTTCATTTGTGCTTCAGGACCTTTTAACCGGTGGAAAATCTGTACTGGTAAATTCCCGGATACAGTTTGCTGAAATTGATGGTAAATCCCTTTCCTACCAGGAATATGCCGACAAGGTTGACAAACTTGCTGAATATTATCGCCTTCGGTATGGACTTTCGTCTCTTGATGAACAGATGATGGAAAGTGTCCGTGAAGAAACCTGGAATAACATAGTCAGGGAATATGCTACCATGAGTGAATTCAAAAAGCTGGGTATAAGCGTTCCCACAGATGAAGTTATGGATATGGTTCAGGGTAGAAATCCTCATCCCATTATTCGCCAGCTGTTCGCAGATCCCCAGACAGGCATTCTGAACAGGTCATTCCTCTTGCAGTTTATCCGCACTATGGATGAAGATCCTACCGGGGCTCAGAAAACCATATGGCTGCAGCTTGAAAATCAAATTATAAACGACAAAGCATTCTCAAAATATAATAACCTTATCAGAAAAGGATTATATACAACTGGCCTTGAAGCTGAATTTGTTTTCAGGGAAACAGACAAAAAAGTTGATTTCAGTTATGTAAGACAATTATTCTCAAGTATCACTGATACTGCAGTAACATATACTGAGGCCGATCTGCGTAAATACTATGATGAGAACACTTACCAGTATATGCAGGAAGCTTCAAGAGATATCGAGTATGTGGTTTTTGAGGTAGTTCCTTCAGATGAAGATGATCAGGGTACTCTTGACTGGATCAATAATCTGAAAAATGAATTTGAGACCACAACAGATGTTGTATCATTAGTAAATATCGAATCCGACTTTCCGTATGACAGTGTATTCCTTACAAAATCTGAACTTTCTGAAAATATTAGTGAATTCATGTTTAAGGCCAAACCGGGTGATGTAACCGGACCATATTTTGAAAATGGCGCTTATAAGCTCGCAAGACTTGTCGAGATTGGATTCAGGCCCGACTCAGTTAGAGCCAGGCATATTCTGATACAACCTGACCAGAAAACTACCATGGAAAGAACAAAGGAAATAGCTGACAGCGTTAAAAATCTTATCCGGAACGGTGCCGACTTTGCTGTACTGGCATTGACGATGTCTGCTGATGGAAGCTCCCAGGATGGGGGAAACCTTGGCTGGTTTACTGAGGGACGTATGGTTATGCCTTTTAACGATGCCTGTTTCGAGGGTAAAAAGGGAGATTTAATGGTCGTTCAAACCCAGTTCGGTAATCATGTGATTGAAATTCTTGAACAAAGTCCACTGGTGAAAAAAGTCAGGGTTGCAATACTCAGCCGCGAGGTTAAACCAAGCTCTAAAACCTACCAGGAAATATACACCCGTGCTGTTGAATTTGCCGGAGTTAATACTACGTATGAAAAATTCAATGCAGCGATAGCCGAACAGAATCTGACTAAAAGATATGCTTCAGAATTGACTGTTAATCAGAGAACCATGCCGGGACTTGATTACCCTCGGCCATTAATTCAGTGGGTTTTTGAAGCTGACCTTAATGATATCAGCCCGCAGATTTTTGAACTGGGAAATAAATTTGTCATCGCGGCTGTTACTGCAATAAGGGAAAAAGGCCCTTCGCCTCTTGACCAGATAAGAAATGAGATTGTACTTGAAGTAAGAAAAAACAAAAAAGCTGAAAAAATAATTGAAGTGTTCCGGTCAAATATTACTGCGGATTCTTCTCTTGATAATATTGCACGAAAAATGGGGCTTCAGGTCCAGGAAGCTGTCAATATTAGTTTTTCTTCAGTATCCATTCCTTCTGCAGGAATTGAACCAAAAGTTATTGGTGTGGCATCTTCCCTGCCTGAGGGAAAACTTTCTGAACCTGTTCATGGAAACAATGGAGTTTATGTGCTGAAGATAAACAGAATATCAGAATCAAATGAGATCAATACCCTGGCCACAAGGAACAGGATGAATATGATGAGACAGTCAAGGGTTTATTCGGAAGCCTACCAGGCTCTGCTCGATGCATCAAATATAAAGGATAACAGGTATAAGTTTTTCTAGTCCACGTTGTCATGCAGGTAGGAGTTATCCTCCCTCAGCGTAGGATTCTTTTCATCATCTTCCGTCAGTGAGAATTTGGATAAATTGTTCTGGGAAGAATATTTTACATTATCCAGTTTGATTTTCTTGCGTACATAGGCTGGTTCGTTCTCAAGATCTTCAATCACATCCTTTTTTTCCTGGTCATTATAAACTTTGTTCTTGATCTTTTCGTGAGCCTCTTTTAGTTTTTTGACTTTTTCTGCTAATTTTTTCTGATCCTGTACCGGTTCAGGTTCAGGTTCAGGTTCTTCCTGTTCAGGCTGGACAATCAGCATATTGGTTTCGCTTTCGCTCTTAATATCAAATTCAATGGTGCGCTGAACATTAGTTTGCTCCCTGGCCGTTGTGAAAGGTTCTCCTGTTGCAGGTATCTTCCTCCCGGGCACAGGAGGATTGATATTGTCTTCAAGCTTGATCTTATCCGTCCTTTTTTTCCTGACATACAATTCCGGAATGCTGTTGGTTTCAAACCCGGTGGCTATTATAGTTATAGTGATCTTTTCACCTAATGATTCATCAGTTCCTGTACCCCATATTATCAGTGCATTTTTTGCCGCAGATTGTGTAACAAAATCTGTTATCTCACCGACTTCATCCATGCTGATCTCGTCAACACCGGATGTAATATTCAAAAGAATACTGTCTGCCCCTGTAATATTATTATTATTGAGCAGTGGCGATGAAAGAGCTTCCTGGATGGCTATAAGCGCTCTTCCTTCTCCTGAAGCACTTCCGGATCCGAGTATCGCCACGCCGCTGTCCCGCATGACTGTTTCAACATCAGCAAAATCAACGTTAATATACCCGTGAACCGTTATGATCTCTGCAATTCCCTTCGCTGCTATAGCTAAAACATTATCGGCTTTCGCAAATGCCTCGGATAATTTCAGGTCCCCGTATATTTCTCTGAGCTTTTCATTATTTATAACCAGCAGGGAATCTACGTATGCCCGGAGCTCATTGATCCCTTCAATAGCCTGGTGTATCCTGAGCTGTCCTTCAAATCTGAATGGGATCGTCACAATGGCAACAGTAAGGATGCCAAGTTCGCGGGCAGCCCTGGCAATTACCGGTGCAGCGCCTGTTCCGGTACCCCCTCCCATCCCTGCGGTAAGGAATACCATTTTTGTATTTTTTGACAAAACCTCTGTGATACTCTCCAGGGTTTCCAGTGCCGCCTGCTTGCCTTTTTCAGGCTTGTTGCCGGCGCCCCTTCCTTCCGTAAGCGAGGCCCCTATCTGGATCTTCACAGGTACAGGACTGTTGGCCAAAGCCTGGGCGTCTGTATTGCATACCACAAAATCCACATCCTTAATGCCCTGTTTCCACATATGATTGACAGCATTGCTGCCACCACCGCCAATCCCAATCACCTTGATGATTGATGACCGGTTCACCGGCAGTTCGAAATTCATAAGTTCTTCTGACATATTTGGATATTTTAACTGTAATTATTGTTTGTATTTAATGCCCCTGGCTATACTCCTGCTAATGCTAAAGTGCTGAATCGTCTTCTTCAAAAATTTCGTTCAGTTTCTCCTTAATCGCTATGAAGATCTTGGGTTTGAATTTTGTCTGTGGTTCTTTATTTTCCCCTGCCGGTGCTTCAATCTTAACCTCAATCTTGCCTTCTTTGACTTTCTGCCTTGATTCATAACCCTTAAGCAGTAATCCTATACTGGTTGAAAACATCGGCTGATTTGCCTCTTCAATACTTTCAGCAGCAAGATGTTCATTCGGATATCCTACCCTTACATCATAACCTGTTTTGAATTTTACCAGCTGGGGTAAATGCCTCAATAAAGCTCCGCCTCCGGTTAACACAATGCCCGCGCTGAGCTTATCTGCAACACCTGATGTTTCTATCTCATAAATAACATGATCCAGTATTTCCTCCATCCTCGACTGGATAATATATGCCAGGCTCCTGAAACTGATCTCCTTAGGATCCCTGCCGCTGATCCCGGGGATAGTCACTACCTTGTCCTCCTGCGCCAGGTCGCCCAGGGCAGATCCAAACTGGATTTTAAGTTGTTCCGCCTGGCGGCCCAGTATCGAACAACCCTCTTTGATGTCGCGTGTTATTACATTACCTCCAAATGGAATCACTGCCGTATGATATATCACATTATCATAGTAAACGGCAAGATCTGTCGTACCGCCGCCTATATCTATCAGGGCAACTCCTGCTTCTTTTTCATCTTCCGTCAGGACAGCTTCAGATGAAGCCAGCGGCTCCAGGATCATCTCCTTGACATTCAATCCTACACGGTTGACACATTTCTCCATATTTCTTGCCGACGAGATCTGGCCTATGACAATATGAAAATTCCCTTCCAGCCGTTTCCCCGACATCCCGATAGGATTCTTGACCCCGGCCTCATTGTCGACAATGAAACTTTGCGGAAGGACATGGATGATTTCCTCGCCCGCCTCGATCTGACTGTTATACATATCATTCACAAGTTTTCCGATATCCTCTTCCGTGATCTCATCATCAAATGAAGCACGATTGATATACGTACGGTTCCGGATGCTCCTTATATGCTGCCCGGCAATCCCTACAAATACTTCCGAAAGGTTTATCCCTGTCTTGTTGCGTACCTCCTCAACAACAGTCTGGATAGAACTCACAGTTTCTTCTATATTCAGGACAACACCTCGCTTGACTCCTTTTGATGTTGTCTTGCTCATACCGATAACTTCAAGTTTCCGGTTTTCATTCATTCTGCCGATAATGGCCACGATTTTCGTGGTTCCAATATCGATTGCAGCGATTAATTGATCTTTTTGTGCCATGGTTTTATCTTTTAGTACAAACTGCTTGGTTTTTATATTTTAAGTTGATCCTGTCGTATTGGTTCCATCCCTTATTGTAAAATCCTTCATTGTACAGGATCCATAATTTTTCAAATTTTTCCTCAATATCATCCGCTTTTCCGAATTCAATGATATGTGCTCCCACCCGGGGAATAAGTTCAAACTCACCTTTCCCGTTCACATAAATTTGCACTATCTGTGCTTCCCAGAATTTATCCGACCTGATATACATTACCATATTATATATATCCATCAAAAGATTATTCTCCTGGTCTAAATCATAAATATTCGATACCCTCCTGTACCGCTCCCCTATTGCGCCATT
>JBGPAO010000048.1:0-13769 GCA_041480755.1 Bacteroidia bacterium | reverse complement strand
ATCGAGCAGGTTTACCTGGGCAGTTGTAGTATTCAAAACCTGGGTGATCACTATTTCCAGGACCTCTCTGAATTTCTTTTCATTTGCAGCATTATAATAATATCCCACACAATCAAAGCTCTTCTTAAACTCAGGATCAATACCGATTCCTATAATAAATGGTTTCAGCACAATACCAAAATTCTGAAGCTTCCTTGAAACTGCGCAGGGATCGCCTTCACATGCCTCAATTCCGTCTGTTATCAGTATAATTATGTTCCGGCATTCAGAACATGGTGTAAAATCGCCGGCGGCTTTCTCCAGGGAAAAGGCAATAGGCGTTGTTCCCTTTGGTATAAGATATTTAAGTTTTTGTTTTATCTGGAGAGCATTATTAACGTTGAATGGCACTTCCAGCTTTGTATCCTCGCAGTCCTGGGGAGGAACAGGGCTCTGATGCCCGTAAACCCTTAGAGCCATCTGTACATTCTTAAGTTGTTGCAGACTGTCAACAATTTCATTCAGGAAGTTACGGGCAATATTAATCTTCTGATCGCTTTCCCAATATCCACCCATGCTCTGGGATGCGTCGAAAACAAAAAGAATGCGGGTATTGATAAATCCTCCCTTGTCTTCAGTCTGGCCCCTGGCAGGAGCTGTGATATAAAAGGACAGGATTAAAATCCATGTTAACAATGACAGGATTGGATTCCTGTGAAATGTTTTTAGGACTGACATCTGGAATTGATGTTAAAATTTTCTTTCAACCCAAAACCACCGCTAAGTTAATGTATTTAAAGGAAATAGACGGAAAGTCAGGCGAAAACTATATTGGTTGAAACTTCACCCTATCCCTACTTTTTATATTCATTGAGATATTTAACAGCCTGGTTATAAACATTTTCCGGAGTAAAACCCAGTTTTCCATCAAGGACTTCGTATGGCGCTGAGAAGCCGAAAGATTCCATCCCGATGATTTTCCCTTTATCTCCTACGAGCCCCCTGAGTGTAGATGGAAGGCCCGCAGTTAATCCGAGCACAGGAATTCCCGCAGGTATAACCTTTTGCTGGTAGGCTTTGTCCTGGTTACGGAACAAACCTTCAGAAATTGCCGATACAACCTGTACCTCAGTTTTCTGATTCTGATTTAATAATTTTGCCCCTTCCACAAGAGTTGATACTTCCGAACCATTGCCCACAAACACGATATCAGGGGTTTTTGTGGTGGGGATTACAATGTAAGCACCCCTGGCACATTCCAGTGCATCCTTAAACCGGGTGGAACCGGGATTTGCAGGAAGGTCTTTGATATTTTGCCTTGAAAGTATCAATGCTGTGGGCGAATGTATATTTTCAAGTGCCATTTTCCAGGCTAATGTGGTTTCCGTTGCATCGGCCGGCCGAAGAACAAGGCAGCTGTTTCGGCCTGAATGGTTGCGAAGCTGTTCCATAAGCCTGATCTGTGCTTCCTGTTCAACCGGCTGGTGAGTCGGGCCGTCCTCTCCGACACGGAATGCATCATGAGTCCAGACATATTTAACCGGCAGTTCCATAAGGCAGGCAAGCCTTACAGCCGGTTTCATATAATCAGAAAATACAAAAAATGTCCCGCAAACAGGAATGACACCGCCATGCAATGCCATCCCGTTAATCAGTGCTGCCATGGTTAATTCTGATACGCCGACCTGCAGAAATGCCCCGCTGAAATCATTGGGAGTGAATGCCCTGGTGTTTTTGAGAAATCCATCTGTTTTATCGCTATTTGAAAGATCAGCAGATGCAACGATCATGTTTTCAATCTTCTTCGCATATATTGAAAGAACCGTTCCCGATGCGGCACGCGTTGAAATGCCTTCCTTCTGGGAGATTTCTTCATAATTTATTTCTGGTGCTTTGCCGCTGAGAAATGTTCTTAATTTATGCGCCAGTTCGGCATTCTCTTTTTCCCAGCTTTCCTGTTCTTTTTTCCTTTTATTGGCTTCCATGGTCTTTTTCTCACAAACATCCTGAAAATATTTTCTCACTTCAGGAAAAACCTTAAATGGATCAGCCGGATCACCTCCAATGTTAAGTACTGTTTTATCGAATGAAGCTCCGGCCTGGCCAAGAGGCATACCGTGTGTTGAGACCTGCCGTTCGAAACTGGCACCGGAATCAGTAACAGCACCCTTCCCCATTACTGTTTTTCCAATGATCAGTGTGGGTTTCCCATTTTCATTCACTGCTTCCTGGAGCGCTTTCCTGATCTGAGGGATATCATTTCCATTTATTGTCATAACTTTCCAGCCCCAGGATTCATATTTTTTTTGAGTATCCTCAGAAGTCACAGCCTTGGTTTGTGTTGAGAGTTGTATATCATTTGAATCATAGAAAATAACAAGGTTATGAAGGCTAAGAAAACCTGCCACCCTTCCTCCTGCCTGTGATATTTCTTCCTGGATCGCACCATCTGAAACATAACTGAAAATTTTATGTGACATCCATTCACCGAAACGTGCACATAAAAAACGTTCTGCGATGGCTGCGCCAATTGCCATAACATGTCCCTGCCCAAGAGGTCCCGATGTGTTTTCAATCCCTCGTGTTACATCAAGCTCAGGATGGCCTGGTGTAGGGCTTTGCCATTGCCTGAATGTCATCAGGTCTTCAGTTGAAAATTTATTGAACATGTGGAGGACTGAATACAGCATTGGCGACATATGCCAGGGATCAAGAAAGAAACGGTCACGGTTTGGCCATTTCATATCCTCAGGATCAAAACGAAGAAATTCAGCAAACAGAACAGTAATGAAATCGGCTCCGCCCATCGCACCACCCGGATGCCCTGATTTTGCCCTTTCAACCATTGCGGCAGAAAGGATGCGGATATTATCGGCGGCCTTTTTTAGAAGATTGTCATTCATGATAAAAACGGATTGAATAATAACGAATAGTAAAAATAACCTATTTTTGACAAAAATCCTGAACCGATGGCTTTGAAATGTGGAATTATAGGAATAGCAAATGTGGGTAAGACTACCCTGTTTAATTGTTTGTCAGATACACGGGCTGAGGCCGGCAAAAATGCATTTACCTCGAATAAATCTAATCTGGGAGTGATAAATGTTCCTGATGAAAGACTGGACCGACTGTCAGATCTTGTCAAACCTGCAAAAATAACCCCGGCAACAGTTGAAATAGTTGATATTCCGGGACTTACAAAAGGATCAAGCCAGGGTGCCGGGATTGGTAACCAGTTCCTTGCCGATATACGAAATACGGATGCCCTGATCCATGTTTTACGCTGTTTTGATGATGAATCGCTGCCTCATGTTGAGGGGACAGTAGACCCAATCCGAGATCTGGAGACCATAAATCTTGAACTTCAGGTAAAAGATATGGAATCAGTGGACAGGAAAATACAGAAGACGGAAAAAGTTGCCAAGCTTGGAGATAAAAATGCACGAAATGAACTTGAAATCCTTCAGATGTATAAAGCCCATCTTGATTCCCTGAAGCCTGTAAGGACACTGAAACTTGATGATAAAAGCAAATCCGTTATTAAAGACCTCTTCCTGCTTTCCGAAAAACCTGTGGTTTATGTCTGCAACGTAGATGATGCTTCTCTTACCAGTCCTAACAGGTATGTGCAGATGGTGCAGGAAGCTCTGGCGGAAGAGAAGCCGGAGATTCTTGTCATTGCAGCAAGGCTTGAAGCAGAAATTGCCGAGCTTGAGGATCCGGAAGACCGCCTTGCATTCCTCGCTGATGCAGGATTAACAGAACCGGGAGTTAACAGGCTTGTCCGTTCAGCTTATAATGCACTGAACCTTATATCGTTCTTTACTGCAGGCCCTAAGGAAGTAAGGGCTTGGACCATACGTAAAGGACTGAATGCACAACAATCCGCAGGAGCCATTCATAGCGACCTGGAACGCGGATTCATTCGTTCTGAAGTAATAAAATATGCCGATTATATTAAACTGGGATCTGAACATGCATGCAAGGAAGCTGGCAAAATGTTAATAGAGGGGAAAAGCTATATTATGCAGGATGGGGATGTCATCTATGTCAGATTTAATATTTAATTGCCGGAATGTGCTTAAATGTCCTTTTATTTGCCGGTTCTGCCTTACCGGTCTTATGCTTTTTTTACTGTCATCTGAGTTTGTCAGCGGTCAGAAAAAACATGCTGAATCTGTAAAGGAAGCCGTTGAATACCTGGAAGATAGGGGAGAAGTGTTTTTACGTTTTCCGGTTTCAGAAAAAGCTCAGATCTCAGACCTTTCAAATATTATTTCAGTTGACAGAAGCGATGGGAATTTTATTTATGTATATGCTTCTCCAAAAGGATTTGACTCACTGGTCTCAAAAAACCTGACCTTTTCAGTGGAAACTCCTCCTTCGCTTAAAATAAAAGCTGTGCATGATGAAGGAGAGTTCCCGGGGGAATGGAACAGGTATCCTTCTTATGATGAATATGTTGCATTTATCCGAAAACTTGCCGGCTCATTTCCTGAAATCTGCCGCCTCGACACTATAGGTTTCAGCGTAAATAACCGGGTTATCATGGCACTAAAGATCTCGGACCAGGCACTGACAGATGAACCGGAACCATGTTTTTTATATACATCATCTATACATGGAGATGAACCAGGAGGTTTTTTTCTTCTGCTTAGATTTGCCGACTGGCTTTTAAACGGATATGGCACTGATCTCCGGATAACCGACCTGGTAAATAACCTGCAGATATGGATAAATCCTTTGTCAAACCCGGATGGAGCATATTTCCTGGGAAATGAAAGTATTTATGGTGCCAAAAGGTTTAATATCAATAATATAGATCTGAACAGGAATTTCCCGGATCCGGAAGAAGGCCCCCATCCGGACGGAGAAGAATACCAGCAGGAAAACCTCGCAATGATGAAATTCATGGAATCCAGGCACTTCGTTTTATCAGCAAATCTCCATGGCGGAGCCGAACTTGTGAATTATCCATGGGATACATGGGAGAAATTCCATCCGGATGACGACTGGTACCGGTTTATCAGCCGCCAGTATGCAGATACAGCACATCAGTTCAGAAATCTGTATTTGACTGATATGGTAAATGGAATAACAAATGGCTATGCCTGGTACTCAATTGCCGGTGGCAGGCAGGACTATGTGAATTATTTTCTTAATGGAAGGGAGGTTACCCTTGAATTATCCCGTGATAAAATTCCTCCGGCAGATACTCTGTCATGGCTGTGGGAATATAATCGCAGGTCGCTGTTCAATTATATGGAACAAACACTTTTCGGAATAACAGGTACTGTAACTGACCGTATGACCTCAAAACCCATAAGAACGAAAATCGAGATCCCCGGGCATGATTCCCTGAATTCATACGTATGGTCCGATAGTATTTCAGGCAAGTTCAGCCGAATGATAAAAGAAGGCCTATATGACTTGAGAATAAGCGCCAGCGGTTATAAAGATACACTGATAACTTCGGTCTCTGTAACCGACTACAATACCACATTTCTGAATATCAGTCTTGTACAAGTGTATTCAGGTGTGAATGGAAATAAGGGAACTGAAATCCGCATAACCAATCCATTTGCAGGGGATTTAAAAATTCTTATCACTTCGGAAGTGCAGGAAAATATTATAGTTGATCTTTTTGATATCAGGGGAAGAAAAGTTATTCAACCATTCACTGTAAATTCCGTGGTTGGAGAAAATATTTTAGTGATCGATAGCGGATCTCTGGGCCCCGGACTCTATATATTAAAAATCTATTCTCCGACTATAGCTCATAAGAGCATTGTAGTTAAAACCGAATAGGCATTTTGTCCTTAACGGGAATCGTGTTTCAGAACAGAGGATGTATCCTCATAAAATCCAATCACATATTTCGGGGTGAATATTTTAAAACTATATTTGCAGTTTTGGGTGAAGTATTCCAATCTGAAGGACAAGCCAATTTCGGATCATCGCAAAGGGGAGGTTAGAAGCAAGAAAAATGAAAAAATCTAAGATTACAGCATTACTGGCAGTGGTTTGTTTAATTTCTGCTGTTTCTTTTTCTCAGGATTATCAGAAGATCCCGCCTGAAAAGCCGAAGCTTATTGTTGGGATCGTAATTGACCAGATGAGGTATGATTTCATATACAGGTTCTGGAACAAGTATGGAGACGGAGGATTTAAAAAGATGATCTGGGAAGGAACTCAATGTAAAAATGCGAGTTTTCAATACCTGATCAATGAAACTGCTGTCGGAAATGCCACAATTTCCACAGGAACGCTGCCCTCAAATCACGGGATCATAGCAAATAACTGGTATGTAAGTCTTCAGGACAAAGTTGTTAATTGTGTGGAAGATGAGCGATACAGCACGGTAGGTGGGAGTTATGAGTCGGGGAGATGTTCTCCCTCAAAATTGCTGGTTTCTACTATTGGGGATGAATTGAAACTCTCAAATGGATTAAAATCGAAAGTTATAGGAATTGCACTCGATAACGATGCGGCAATACTTTCAGCAGGCCATTCAGCAGATTATGCTTTCTGGTATGATACCAGGACGGGCAGGTGGGTAACAAGCAGTTTTTATACTGATTCACTTCCCGCGTGGGTGGAAGAATTTAACAAAAAAGACATAGCCAGGCTTTACCTTCAATGGACATGGGAAACATTGTTGCCCCTGGAGGAATATACCGAAAGCCTTCCTGATCTGAATATGTATGAAAAAGGGATTAACGGGAAATCCGTTTTTCCTTATGACCTTAAAAGGCTGAGCCTTTCACGGAATAACCAGTTAAACTACGAGCTGATTAAATACACCCCTTTCGGGAATTCATTTACAAAAGATCTTGCTATTGCAGCAATTGCCAATGAAAATCTAGGGAAGGATGAATACACGGATATACTCACTGTTGGCTTTTCGGCCAATGAATATATGAGCAAGACTTTCAGCGTAAATTCAGTGGAGATGGAAGATGCATTTATAAGGCTTGATCATGAACTGGAACATTTTTTCAGTTTCATCGACGAATTCGTTGGAAGTGAGAATGTGCTGATATATCTCACAGCAGATCATGGCATTAGTTATAATACGGATTTCCTTAATGATCAAAAGATCCCTTCAGGCGAATTTAATCCGAACGGCACACTTACCCTTCTGGCGAGTTACCTGAATATCATTTATGGCGAAGGCGACTGGGTAAAATACTACTGGTCCCAGCATATATATCTTAATCATGAATTGATTGAAGATGCCCGGATCCCGCTTGATGAATTTCAGAGTAAGGTAGCAACGTTCCTTCTGCAATTTGAGGGTGTGGCTAATGCGATAACTTCACATACTCTGCAGACAACAAGTTTCCAGGATGGCATTTTCAGGAAGATCCAGAACGGATTTCATCAAAAAAGATCAGGGGATATAATTATCAGCCTGGCACCGGGCTGGACTGAAAAGAATAACAACAGTTCACTCTATAATTCATCTTCTCCGGGTGACAGCCATGTTCCTTTGCTCTGGTACGGCTGGAAAATTGGCAGTGCAACCATAAACCGGCCGGTAAGCCTGACTGATATTGCCCCGACACTGGCATTCTTTCTTGATATTTCATGGCCAAATGCCACCACAGGAGAGCCAATCCTGGAAGTTATACGTTAATCCCGGGCTGCTCCGGCAAGGATTTCCAGGTTTTTCAGGTCAATTTCAAGGGCTGTGCCTATTACGATGACATCAGCACCTGCAGCATAAATGGCTTTAACCTGGTCCGGCTTCTTTATTCCACCTCCAACGATCATTGGTATGCTGATGTTCTTCTTTACTTCAGATATCAGTTTTGTTTTTACGGGTTCAACAGCCCCGCTGCCTGCCTCAAGATATAAAAGACGGTGCCCTAACATTTCCCCCGCCATGGCTGTTGCGACTGCAAGTTCAATCTTATCGGCCGGGATTGGCTTTGTATTGCTTATATATTCCACTGAGGTCAGACGGCCGTTTTCAATCAGGACATAACTTGTCGGAATGATCTCGAGCCCTGTTTTTTTCAGAATAGGCGCAGCAATAACATGATGTCCGATAAGATATTCCGGGTTTCTTCCTGAAATCAGGCACAGCAGAAAGATAGCGTCGGCATATTTGGTAATTTGCATGACATTTCCGGGAAAAAGGATAACAGGTACATCGGTGTTCCCTTTAAGAATCTTCACGGCATTATCAAGCGGACTGGAAATCAGGCTTCCGCCAACCAGAATAAAATCAATCGCGTTCCTGCCCGCAGCTTTGCCAATATATTCCAGCTGCTCATTATCATACTTGTCAGGATCCACCTGCAGAGCGAACATCTTCCTTTTTTCTACTGTTTCCCTGATATACTGATACAGCATGAACTTATTATTTACAGCTCCAGACAATAGTATAATTATTGATCCTGAAATAGCTGAGGTCAAATCTCTCTTTTCCTCTCCCGGTTTTTACTGTTCCCGTTAACTCACCTTCTTCTTCAGGATTAAAATTGTCAATAAAAATATCTTTTTTAAAATGAATGTCTCGTTTATCGCAAATTTTGTACAATGCTTCTTTTGCACACCAGTAGATATATAAGTGGTACTGGATCATTGCCTGATCATCGGTCACATTTTCCAGACGGTTCATGAACCGGTCAGCGATCCCGCTGATACGGTGCGACATGTATTCGAGATCAATACCAACTCTCCTGTCCTTGCTCAATAGTATGGAAGTAAATTCATGGGAATGGGAGATGCTGATATTATAGGAATTGTCTTCAAGGAATGGCTTTCTTTCGGCATTATAAATTATCCGGACATTCCGGCCTGCCATTTCATTTGCCAGTGTACGCACGCTTAGCCATTCAAGCTTCCTGTTATGATTTCTGAAATTTTCAAGTGTCTTAAGATCCTCATTATTCAGCGTCACCTTCGAATGCAGGTCATCATAATTCTCACGTATAAGCCATACACCAAGCTGGCAGACTTCAGCACAATCTCTATGAATGATCATTCCCATTTCGGTGAATAATTATTTTTTAGAACGTTCAAATATAAAGTTTTTACAAGTTTTTCCATTCAAGCGTTTCGACGAGGTGCAGAATATCCTCAGTAAAAAAATCAATGACCGGGGCCAGTGAATCAGCATTTGGCTGTACATTGAAATACAGTGATCCCCTTAAAAAGTGCTTTGTGCTATCGGTAAGATAGAACTGGACGCTTGAGGCAGCATCACCTTTTATCTGGTACAAAAGGCCGTATACCCTTCTTTCATCATTTGTGTAAAGGGTTTCACTTATTGCGTCAGCTTTGACAGTGTGTTTATAGGCAAGCGTACGGCTGTCCTCGATGTAAGTATTAACATTATTATTTACAGGCTTATAGCTGATGTGGATTTTCCCGCCAAAATTGGGAAATTCTATGTTTATCCAGCATGGTTCTGCAATTCTGCTGGTGTCAGCGGTTATCTTTCCATATAAAGGATATTCAAAAGTATAAGGACAGCTGGAATTGTAGATCTGATAAACTTTTTCAGGGAAATCAATCCTGAGATAACCGGCCGGCTTGGGTGTGTAATGCCGTTTACAGCATATGAACAACAGGAGCATAACAGTTATAACCGTGATCCGTTTTAAGTGTCCCATCTGGTTGAATTATTTAACATTATCTTTCTTAAGGGTCACTTTTATCTGCTTGATCCTGCGTTTATCTGCCGATTCGATAGTGAATAAAATGTCCTTAATCTGGATCTTTGACTTGACAGCCGGGATTTCCCCTTTCTTTTCAAGAATAAGCCCTGCAAGGGTATCGGCATCTCCTTTTATATCGTCAAAGAGATTTTCCGGTATGCCCGTTATTTTAGAAAAATCCTTTAATAAAACCCTGCCATCGAATATATAGTTATTCTCGTCTATCATTTGAAAATTGATTTCATCCTCTTCATCTGATTCATCCTTTATATCCCCGACTATCTCTTCAATAATGTCTTCCATGGTTATAATTCCACCTGTTCCGCCATATTCATCGACAACGATGGCCATGTGGATCTTTTTTGTCTGGAATTCCCTCAGAAGGTCATCAATTTTCTTATTTTCAGGCACATAGTATGGTGGCCGGATAAGCGACTGCCATTTGAATCTGCCCGTTTTGTCGAGGTGGGGGAGGAGATCTTTAATATACAGAATGCCTTTGATATTATCTATGTTCCCTTCATATACCGGGATCCTGGAATACCCCCGGTCGACAACAAACGGGATAAGCTGCCTGAGTGTTGTTTTGATATCGATCGCAGAAATGTTAATTCTGGGTGTCATTACTTCACCGGCATCAATATTTCCGAACTTAATAATGCTTTCCAGGATAGTCTTTTCCTCGGCAATATCATCTGAGGCCAGTTCAATGGCATCGGAGAGATCGTCAAAGGATATATTTTGCATTTTTACTGCCAGCCTGTTCTTTACAAATGAGGTGGAAGAAATAAGTGCCGATGATATCGGATAAAATAATTTTTCACAGACAACGATAAAATAAATAAGGGAATAGGCAAAGGACCGGGGATAACGGTTTGCGTAAAGCTTTGGAAGTATTTCACCAAAAAGAAGTATAATAAAGGCAATGATTACAATCTGGACAAAGATTTCAAGAACAGGAGAATTCTCAAAATTCATAACCGCATTCAGAACAAATGCCGAAATAATTACAATTGCAATATTAATGAAGTTGTTTGTTATCAGAATAGTTGCCAGCAATCGTTCAGGAGCCTTGAGTACCTCTCTGACGAGCCTGGATCTTTTCGAATTTTTTGCTGCTATTGCCGACTGGTCAGACGGGGAAAGGGAAAAATAAGCCACCTGGGATCCGGAAGCAAAGGCAGAACCAGCCAGGAGGAGCGCAATACAAATAAATGCAACTATTAAAAAAAAATCAGTTTCCAAACCGGAAGAAAAATTAATTGTCTAAATCAGAACGGCAGATCGTCGCTCTCATCGGGTTTCTGGCCAGAACCAGTGTATTCTGAATCACCCGGAGTTTCACCGACTGAATTATTGGTCCCGGATGAAGGTTGCGGAGCCTGTTTGTCCTGCTGAGCCGGTTCATCAGATGTTGCCCTGGGAGCAGGCCGGGCAGACTGCCTGTCCTGCTGGCCTTGCTCATCGGACTTGCGGCCAAGCATTTGCATGTTATCAGCAATGATTTCAGTGGTGTATCTTTTGTTTCCTTCCTTGTCGTCCCATGACCGGGTTCTGATCCTGCCTTCAATGTACAGCTGAGATCCTTTTTTAACATATTTTTCAGCTATTTCAGCCAGGCCTCTCCACAGGACAATATTATGCCATTCTGTGTTTGTGACCTTTTCACCGTCCCTGTTTCTGTAAGACTCGCTGGTTGCGAGTGGAAAGGAACATACTGCAGTACCTCCCTCGAGATAACGGATCTCCGGGTCTTTGCCCACATTCCCTACCAGTATAACTTTATTGATTGACATAATTCAGAATAATAAATTATAAACAAAGATACAAAAAACAACATCATTTTTGGATTCCTTATTAATGGAGACCATTTGAAATGACAAAAAATAATGTGTAAGTATTTCATTTATATACAGAAATCATTTATATTTGCAGTTCGAGTTTAGATTTTAATCGTAATTAATTGATACTTAAAGATTTTAAAAAATGACTAAAGCAGACATTGTAAACGAAATCTCAAAAAACACAGGTATTGAGAAAGTAACTGTCCAGAAAACCGTTGAAGCTTTTATGGAAACCCTGAAAGACTCAATAGTAAAGGACAAGAATGTGTACCTCAGGGGATTCGGCAGTTTTATCGTTAAGAAAAGAGCCAAAAAGACTGCCAGGAACATTTCCAAAAATACTACAATTATAATTCCTGCGCATTATATCCCCGCGTTCAAACCTGCAAAATCATTTGTAAACAAGGTTAAGAACAACGTTAAGCGTTAAGCGCTTGAAAACCTGTTGTTAAGTAAGAGGAGAAAAGCAAGATGCCAAGCGGAAAGAAGAGAAAAAGGCACAAGATGGCAACGCATAAACGTAAGAAACGTTTACGCAAGAACAGGCATAAAAAGAAGAAGTAAAACTTCTCATTCTTTACTTTTAAATCATTCAAAGATTTATCATTATGGAAAACCTAAAGATCCGCTATGGTTCTTTAGGTTTCTTATCTTTTTATAATCGCCCGTTTCACGTTGTCAGTGCGAACTAATACAATTGTGTAGTGAGCAACGAACCTGAAAAAGAACTTATTATTGATGCATCTTCCCCTGAAATTTCGATCGCCCTGTTAGAAAACAAAGAGCTTGTTGAGCTTAAAAAAGAAAAAAGCGACGTTCAATTTTCTGTAGGTGACATTTATCTGGGGAAGGTGAAAAAGATCATGCCGGGACTTAATGCGGCATTTGTTGATATCGGATATGGAAAGGATGCCTTCCTGCATTACCTCGATCTGGGACCTCAATTCAGTTCCCTGAACAAATTTGTCAATCTGGCCCTGTCCGGAAAAGGAAAATTGCCTCCCATGCATAAATTCAAAAGGGAGCAGGATATCAAAAAGGATGGCAAGATTTCTGAGATATTGAAAAGCGGCCATCATGTGCTGGTTCAGATCGTCAAAGAACCAATCTCAACAAAAGGCCCCAGGCTGACTTCTGAAATTTCTATAGCCGGTCGAAACCTGGTCCTTATGCCTTTCAGTGATAAAGTTTCCGTTTCACAAAAGATTGAATCAGAAGAGGAGAGAAGCAGACTAAAAAGACTTCTCCTCAGTATCCGGCCTAAAAATTATGGTATAATTGCCAGGACTGCCGCCGAAGAAAAAAAGGTTGCCGTTCTGGATAGTGAGCTGAGGGGGCTCGTAAAAAGATGGGAATCAGCTTATGAAAACCTGGCAAATGCCCATCCCCCCAAGCTAATTATAAGTGAAGTAAACCGTACCACTGCAATTCTGAGAGATATTCTCACTGTTTCATTTAATAATATTCATGTAAATGATTCAGCCCTTTTCAAGGAGATGAAGGAATACATTGGTACTATTGCGCCGGAGAAACAAAAAATTGTCAAATATTACTCAGGCGATGTTCCCGTTTTTGAAAAATTCGGTGTCGATAAACAGATAAAATCTTTATTCGGTAAGACAGTTTCTTTTAAAAACGGAGCTTATCTTATCATAGAACATACTGAAGCACTGCATGTAATTGACGTAAATTCAGGGAACCGCTCAAAAAATGTCACCGACCAGGAAACCAATGCACTTGAGGTCAATATGGCGGCAGCAGGGGAAATTGCAAGACAGCTCAGGCTTCGTGATATGGGAGGCATAATAGTTGCAGACTTCATAGACATGGTTTCAAACGAGCATAAGAACATGGTGTTTGAAAAGATGAAGGAAGAAATGTCAAAGGACCGTACTAAACATAATATCCTGCCGCTCAGCAAATTCGGACTTCTTCAGATAACCCGTCAGAGAGTCCGTCAGGAAATGAATATAGATGTGACAGAGAAATGTCCGACCTGTCTTGGAAGTGGAACGACAGGCCCGAGTATCATGTTCACAGATAATCTGAAGCAGGCTATAAGAAATGCCATCAGGGATTATAAACTGGACAGCATTATTATTCATGTCCATCCCTATATTGAGGGTTATTTGAACCGGGGATGGTTGTCGGTTGCAGGGCAGTGGAAGAAAGAACTCAAATGCAAAATTTCTGTTAAACCGGTCTCATCACTGCATTTTCTTGAATACAGGTTATTAACTTCGCGAGGTGAAGAAATTCCTATATAATATATTTT
>JBGPAO010000047.1:0-12500 GCA_041480755.1 Bacteroidia bacterium | reverse complement strand
AGACTATGACGTTGATAGGTCGCAGGTGTAAAGACAGTAATGTCAAAGCCGAGCGATACTAATTACCCGTTAACTTTCTCTGCACCAGATAATTAATCAAACTTCTTTCCGTTACGTCTTAAGCATTTTTGAAGATCTTAAGGTGACTTTAGCGTCGGGGTCCACCTCTAACCATTCCGAACAGAGAAGTTAAGCCCGTCAGCGCCGATGGTACTGCGAAAGTGGGAGAGTAGGTAGTCGCCGATTTTTATCAAAGCCCGGTTATTTTAACCGGGCTTTTTTTATGGCTTCATCAATAAATCTGTCTGCAATTGTACCGGATAATGGATGTGAATAATCCATCCCTTCAGGATGCCATTGAACTCCTAAATTAAATGAACGACCGGCAGTATCCTTTAATTCCATCGCTTCAATTAATCCATCCTCTGCAAATGCAACAGCTCTGAAAGATGGGGCAATATCCCTTACTGCCTGGTGATGATAACTGTTCACCGAATCCCCTGCAGTGTGACAGAAACTGCTCAATAGTGATCCCTCCACAATATTTACCAGGTGGCTGCTTGTTCCACCCCTGTGTCTGATAATAGTATCAAAGTCAGTCGGTATATCCAGCACCAATGTTCCACCATTCGATACGTTAAGGATCTGCATTCCCCTGCATATACATAACAATGGTATCCTGTTTTCCATCGCATACTTTATCATTCTGATCTCAAGTGAGTCGCGCCTGTAATCAATTTCTTCACATTTATATATTTCATTTTCACTTCCATATAATGCAGGATTAACATCCGGTCCTCCTGAAATAATTATGCCGCCGGCCTGACTGAGAAAATATTCAATGGAATCCTTGCCTACCGGATACATATCTTTTAGCTCCAGTTCTTTGCCAGATTGATTGAGCCATTCATGGAAATTGTCATTATAAATCTTCGAGATGAGAATTGTCGTATCAGGCTTATTACAGCTCCCGGCAAGCAATATGACCAGGGGAAAAAGAAAGATGGTATTGAACTTTAATTTTCTCATAGGAGTTTGCTATTTGTCCTCACATTTGTTCTGTTAAAGATATTAAATTAGCTATTCACAGAAATAGAAGAGAGTGATGATTTATGAGTGAAGAGCAAGAAGCATAGGGCATGGAGCATGGGGCATGGGGCATGGGGAAGAATGCTTAGAGCTAAGCGCTTAGGGCGGAAAGCAAATACTTAGAGTTGGAAAAACCGAGAACCGAGAACTGAGAACCGAGAACTGAGAACCGAGAACTGAGAACCGAGAACCGAGAACCGAGAACTCTTTTTATTATGGACGGTGACTTACGAATTAATGAAAAATTCCGTTTACAGTTAAAGTCCGGGAAACGATCTTTTCTGATATATTGCTAACTTTATCGAATGCGGATCTTATTTGTTTTTATTATTCTTATCGTTGCTCTGCCCCTGATGAATGGCCAGGTCCGGCGCCATACCATCAATAGTTCGGTTCCGGATACTACAGCTCCTATAGTCAGGATATGGCAGCTAACAGATGACTATTCAAGGATGGAAGACTATCCCATAGACACAATGCAAACTTCTTTCCAGATTTTTAATCCGGTGTTTAAACAAAGTTTCTGCAACCTGTATTTAGGAAACCTGGGATTAGCTGTCCGGACCAGCCATTATTTTAAGAGTAACAATGATATCAGGTTCCTTTTTCTTAATCCTTACAGCCCTTATCTTGTGAGAGCCTCCGATAATATTTATTTTAATATCAGAAAACCTTTCTCAATTCTCGAATATTCCTCCACAGGGCAGAACAAGGAAAAAAGGGGGCAAATGGTACGGGCCTTTCATTCACAGAATATCAACCAGTATCTTAATGGAGGCTTCGATATGAGATTAAGTTCATCGGAAGGCCATTTTATAAACCAGAGAGCAAAACTTACAAACTTTAGATTTTTTTCGTCATATATAAAAGGTGACTTATCTTTTCATGGGAGCCTGGCTTTTAATTCATTCAGATCCAATGAGAACGGAGGGATACAGGACGACAGTCTTTTTATTGAGACAAAACAGGATGAACGCACCTACCCGGTTAATCTGTCCGATGCCAACTCATTTTCATTTTTGAGAAATCTGAATTTCCAGGTGACATCCAGGTACAGGTTCGGAAGAGATTCGGTTTATCAGGATACGACCTCATCAACCGGATTCAGAAGGCTGCGCGACCGTACATCCAAAACCGGTTCACTTATTCATACATTTGAATATGAGCACAATAAGAGGCTTTATGAAGACTATACCCCATCCATTAGTGTTGGATTTTATGAGAATTTCAATATAGATCCGGACAGGTCACATGACTCAACATTCCAGAGATCTATTATAAATACCCTCCAGATTATGCTTGATGAAAATCCAAGCCGGAAGAATGATTTTGGTGCCAGAGCATTCATCTCGCACGAACTGGTCAAATATTCATTCAATATACCACCTGACACTACGGTTACAGGCAGTGATACACTTGTCAGCCTGTTCAACGAAAGGAATTATAATAATATCTATGCAGGAGCAAGCCTGGTCCATACAGTCGGGCAGGGCTGGAACTGGATATTTACAGGGAAATTGTGGCTGACAGGCTATCGTGCGGGAGATATGATCCTGAATGGTGAAATCGATAAATTCATTAAAACACGCAATGGTAAGACAAGTATCAGTGTTGGCGGTTCATTAACGACACTGGAACCTTATTACTATCTGGCCCATTACGCTTCAAATCATTTTATTTGGGAAAATGACTTTAATAAGACCAAGGAAATCATCGCTTTTATCAAATTAAATAATGAACCATATAAATTCAGCCTTACAGGCAGCATTTCCACAGTCTCGGATTTCATTTATCCTGACAATGATGCAAATCCCGCACAGTATCATCCTGTATTAAATGTGTTCTCAGCAGAGCTGTTTAAACATTTCAAACTGGGACCCTTTCATACAATACATCATCTTGTATATCAAATTCCTACAAATGCTTCTATTATCAGGATGCCAAACTTTTCATATTATACTTCTGATTTTTTTGCTTTTAGACTTGCTAAAAAGGTTTTAACCCTGGAAATTGGATTTGATCTTTATTATTATACAAAATATAAAGGTTATGCATATATGCCCGCATCAGGCATGTTCTATCACCAGGATATAAGGGAAATCGGGAATTATCCATATTTTGATGCATTTCTGACAGCAAAACTGAAGCGGACCAGGTTTTTCGTTAAGTATGACCATGTTAATTCAGGTTTTATGGGTAAAAATTATTTTAATGTTCTGCATTACCCGATGCCTGGAGGAACATTCAGATGGGGGCTTTCATGGACATTCTATGATTAGTTCATGAATATGCGACGACAGTGCATCCGGAGAGCAAATTCTGATTTAAAATAAGGTAAGTTCATGGGCATTGCATGGCAGTTTGTCAAGATTTGCCATTGATATTATTATTAGTGGTATAAAAATCCGAACTTTGTGGCTGTGAAATCATAAACCTGAACAGTATTTAATTAATGCGGTTCATAAGGTTATCTTCTTTTTATATAATCATACTTTTAGGCCTGACTCTTCCGGGGTGTAATAATGTTGCGAAATCTCCCGCGGTAAAACCAGAAATAATTGATTTTGATGAGATCAGGGAGAATAACAAACTGGTGGTTATCACAGATTTTAATTCAACGGATTATTTTATTTACCGTGGTCTTCCTATGGGTTACCAGTATGAACTCCTGAAGGAACTGACTGATTATCTTGGGATAAAGCTGGATGTGATGGTAAGTAATGATCTCGACGATAGTTTCAGGCGTCTTATGAAAGGAGAATGCAATCTGATAGCTATAAATCTTACTATCACAAAAGAAAGGAGAAAATATGTCGATTTTACGGTACCCCATGGTCAGACCCGGCAGGTTCTGGTACAAAGAAAACCTGATAACTGGAGGACCATGGGCCAGGCAGAACTGGGGAAAAAGCTGATAAGGAATCAGCTTGATCTGGCAGGTAAAACAATACATGTTCAAAATGGTTCTTCCTATTCCGAGCGGTTAAAAAGCCTGTCTGATGAAATTGGCGATACTATTTATATTATGGAAACAACTGAGGAAGCCGAACAGCTTATTTCACTTGTTGCGGAGGGGGCAATCGAGTATACAGTCTGTGACGAGAATGTTGCCCTGGTAAATCAGACTTATTACCAGAATATAGATGTTGAAACGGCAATCAGTTTTCCCCAGTATATTGCCTGGGCAGTTCAAAAAGGAAATACAATCCTGAAACGGGAGATAGATACATGGCTTACAGAATTCAAAAAGACAACAAAATATGCTGTCATTTACAATAAGTATTTCAGGAATCAGAGGTCGTACGAAATGGTTACCAGTGATTACTTCTCTCTCGCCAGCGGTAGAATTTCTGCATATGATGAAGCAATAAAAAAATACAGTGAGCAGATTGGCTGGGACTGGAGATTACTGGCTTCAATGATCTACCAGGAATCAAGATTTGACCCTGATGCCCAGTCCTGGGCCGGGGCTTATGGACTTATGCAGCTGATGCCCAATACAGCGAGGAGGTTTGGTGTTGAAAGAGATTCTCCGCCTGAACAGCATATCCGTGGAGGTGTTGAATTTATTAAATGGCTCGACAGCAGGTTCAGGGAGAAAGTTCCTGATGAACAGGAAAGGATCAAGTTCATCCTGGCATCATATAATATAGGTTACGGTCATATTGAAGATGCAATGAAACTTACGGAAAAATATGGTAAAAATCCCAGGATCTGGGATAAAAATGTCGAGGAGTTCTTAATGATGAAATCCAATCCCAAATATTATATGGATCCGGTGGTTAAGTATGGTTATTGCAGGGGGATTGAAACTTATAACTTTGTAAACGAGGTAATTGCAAGATATACAGACTATAAGAATATTATCAGCGATGAGATTCTATCCTCTGCAACAATTCGGTAAACTCAGAGATAATCATTGCTGTTGCTCCCCAGATATGATTTCCGTTAATATTATAAAAAGGTACGGTAACCTTTCTGAACAGAATAGTTTCAATTTTATCCTGAACAACTCCCGGAAGCAGGAATTCTTCAATCGGTGTTTCTATTAAGGCATCCACTTCACCACGCTGCGGACTAAAAACAGGTTTTTCAGGAGCATAACCAATCACAGGTAACACAAGCATGTTACTTATGGGAATTAATAATTGTGAAAGGTGTCCAAGGATATCCACAATATTACGGTTTATACCAATTTCCTCTTCAGCTTCTCTCAAGGCTGTTATGTTTATATCAGAATCACTTTTTTCCATTTTGCCTCCCGGAAAGCTGATCTGGCCGCTATGCATCCCCCGATATTCTGACCTCCTGATGAAGACCGTATAAAGTGATTTTCCATTGGGATACAGTAAGATAAGAACTGCAGCTTTCTTTACTGCAGTCTTTGATTTGATTCGAGGGCGTAAACCCGGAGCCATCTTTAACTGGGCTTCTGAACCAGGAAGTTCTTTTTTAAGTTCTTCCCTGAGCTGTTCTATATATTCAATGTGGGATAACAGATCAATTAAATTTTATTGCTTTAACTGGACTGATCCTGCTGATTACCACAGACGGAATAATCAGGATAACCAATATTACAAAGCATGTAACAACATTGAGTCCCAGTAGATTATAAAAACCAATATTGACAGGTACTGCAGTCAGGTAATATGATGACTGGTCAAGTTTGAGGATCTCAAAATATTTTTGAATCAGGCAAATGCTTAGTCCGATCAGGTTACCCCAGAATAGTCCTTTAATGATCAGAAATCCTGACTGATATAAAAATATCTTACGTATGCTGACATTAACTGCTCCAAGAGCCTTTAATATACCTATCATATTCGTTCTGTCAAGGATAAGGATAAGTAAGCCGGCAACCATATTGACTCCTGCGACGACCAGCATCAATAAAAGAATAATCAATACGTTCATATCCTGAAGATTAAGCCAGTCGAAAATCTGGGGATATTTTTCATTAATGTTAATTACTCTAAGCCGTGAACCGTCATCCTCAAATCCAAATCCAACAGTGTTCATTACATCATTTGTCAGTTCATCAAGATGTTTAAAATCATTGACTGTTATTTCAAATCCACTTACCTGGTTTTCATCCCAGTCATTTAACCGCTGAATATGCTTTATATCTGCAAGCACAAAAGTCCTGTCAAACTCCTCAAGGCTGGTCTCATAGATACCAGAAACTTCAAATCTGCGCATCCGGGGAGGATCCTGAATGAAGTACATTATAAATTCATCACCCACATCCAGTTTAAGAAGGCTTGCAATATACCTGGAAATGAGCACCATATTAGTCCTGACAGAATCCTGAACAGTAAAAATATTCCCTTTGGTTATATAATTTTTGAAGAAAGACCAGTCAAAATCACTTCCAATCCCTTTGAGGACAACTCCCTGAATGTCAGTTCCGGATTTAATTATACCTGCCTTTGTTGCAAACTCCTGAATATTAACAACATATGGTTTAGACCTTAACCTGCCCAGGAATTCCTGATCCTTTCTGATGGGCTGAGTTTCATAAGATTCATTTGAATCAAAATTGAGAATCTGTATATGTGAACCAAATCCGACAATTTTATTTGTAATCTCGAATTTAAAACCTGTTACAATTGCAACGGAAATGATCATTACAGCCAGGCTAAGGGCAACACCTATTACAGCGATGTTAAGCATTGACCTGGAAATTGTTTTTTTTGTTTCCTTATCCAGGATCAGCCTTCGTGCTATGAAGAATTCTAAATTCAAGATCGGGAATTAGCTTAGATTACAAAAGTAATTAAAATATGAAAGGCAGCGGAGGAAAGAGTTTCCGGTTTAAAGTTTAAGGTTTGAGGGTAATGGCGATAAATAATTTTATTTTTGTTGAATTAATTGGATTAACGTGTCAAAACAAATCTTGCATTTTTCTGTAACATTTATAATTGCTTTTGTACTGATGTTAAAAACAGGTTGTCAGACTGATAAACCGGTTATTCCCGGAGCGGAAAGAACAGAGGTTTATCTCCCGATGATTAACGGGAAGAAGATTGCTGTCGCTGCCAATCAGACATCGATGACAGGATCCGTTCACCTTGTGGACAGCCTGGTATCCTGTGGGATTGATGTTGTCAGGATATTCAGTCCTGAGCACGGTTTCAGAGGAAATGAGGATGACGGAGCTCTTGTGAAAGACGGGATCGACCAGAAAACGGGCATTCAGATCAGGTCGTTATACCAGGAGAGTAAAAAGCCGGATAAATCAGATCTTGAGGACATTGATATCGTGATTTTTGATATTCAGGATGTCGGGATAAGATTCTATACTTTCATCTCAACTCTTCATTATATAATGGAAGCATGTGCGGAGAACAGCAAAAGCCTGATTGTACTTGACCGCCCCAATCCGCATGGTTTTTATATTGATGGCCCCGTACTTAAACCTGAATACAGGTCATTTGTGGGCATGCACGAGGTGCCGCTGGTATATGGAATGACTATTGGGGAATATGCGATGATGATCAATGGTGAAGGCTGGTTAAGCGGAGGCCTGAAATGCAATCTTACAGTCATTCCGTGCGTAAATTATGATCATTTATCGAAATATGATCTGCCGGTCAGGCCATCGCCAAACCTGCCAACAATGAATGGGGTATATCTTTACCCGTCTCTTGCATTTTTTGAAGGAACTGTATTAAGTGTCGGCCGGGGCACGGATTTCCCGTTCGAGGTATTCGGCCATCCGGACCTGGCCGGTTGCAGTTTCACTTTCATCCCGGAAAGCAGGCCCGGAGCAGAAACTAATCCTGTGTTGAAAGGACAGGTATGCAGAGGTGTAGATCTAAGATATTTGAGGGATCTTGGCCACGAAAGGCCAGCGAGAATTGATCTGCAATGGCTAATGTTTGCTTATTCGCACTTTCCTTATACAGGAGAATTCTTCAATGATTATTTTGAGAAACTGGCCGGAAATGATATTCTCAGAAAGCAGATCATAATGGGACTTACTGAAGATGAGATCCGGGAAAGCTGGAAAGAAGATCTTGAAAAGTTTAATACAGTTAGAGAAAAATATTTATTGTATAAGGATTTTTAGAGAGTAGATAATGGGACTGTGTCACAACGGAATGACACTTCACCGTGGAGGGGCTGTGTTATAGCGAAATTTAAATTCTTCCAGGGTAAATTTTAAGAGCTTCAGAAAGGCATTCCATAGCATTTTTAAGATCCTCAATTTTGAGGACATAGGCGATCCTGACCTGGTGCCGGCCTAATTCCGGATTGGAGTAGAATCCGGAAGCAGGTGCCAGTAATACAGTCTGGGTTTTCCAGTTGAAATCACTTAACAGCCACTGTGAGAATTTATCAGCGTCATCAACCGGCAACCTGACTGTTGCATAAAATGCTCCTTTTGGCATCGGACAGAAAACCCCGGGCATTTTATTAAGGGCGTCAACCATAAAATTTCTGCGGTTGACGTATTCCTTGTAAACTTCATCAAAGTAGCTTTGGGGAGTATCAATGGCAGCTTCACCGAGAATCTGTCCCAGTGCGGGAGGGCTTAATCTCGCCTGACCAAATTTAAGGGCGGTTGCAATAACATCTTTATTTCGTGTAACGAGTGCCCCGACCCTTGCGCCACAGGCGCTGTATCTTTTGGAAATAGAATCAACCATGATAACCTGCTGATCGACTCCTTTAAGCTTCATTGATGAAAAATGAGAAGCGCCGTCGTAGCAAAATTCCCTGTAGACTTCATCACAATACAGGTACAAATCATGCTTCTTAATAAAGGCTCCTATATGTTCCAGTTCCTCCTTTGAATACAGATAACCGGTTGGATTGTTAGGATTACAAATCATGATCCCCCTGGTTTTGGGTGTGACAAGTTTTTCACAAACTTCCACCGGGGGAAGGGCGAAGCCATTTTCAATTTTTGAAATAACAGGCAATACTTTAATTCCTGCGCTGACGCTGAATCCATAATAATTTGCATAAAAAGGCTCAGGCATGATAATTTCTTCACCCGGATCAACAGTTGACATCAATGCAAATAAGATTGCTTCTGATCCTCCCGTTGTAATAAGTATCTGGGTATAATCAACATCAATTCCAATCTTCCGGTATTTTTCCGCAAGTTTCCTGCGGTAACTTTCGTTGCCTGCTGAATGGCCATATGCTATCGTAGTTTGAGTGATATTCCGTACTGCATCAAGAGCTATTTCCGGTGTGCGGATGTCAGGCTGGCCGATATTCAGATTGTATACTTTTATGCCCTTGCTCTTTGCTTCATCAGCATAAGGTGCCAGTTTTCTGATAGGAGACTCGGGCATCATCATGCCCTTTCTTGAAATGGATGGCATTCTTTACATCATTGAGTTTTAACTGAATCCGCAGGATTTTCTTCAGATGGCAGGACCCTGCCTTTAATAAATATCCTTATTGGGGAATTTGCAGCATTGGAATAAATAATAAGTGTTTTGGAGAAAGCCCCCACCCTGTGAGTATCATAAATTACACGTATCGAGCCAGTACCGGAAGGATTTACAGGTTCCCTGGTCCATTCAGGTACGGTGCATCCACAGGTAGATCTTACATTATCCAGAATTAGCGGAGATTTCCCGGCATTGGTGAATTTGAAATCAAAGGAGCCATCTCCTCCGAACTCGAGTTCACCAAAATCATGGATAGTCTCTTTAAAATCAATCTTAGCTGCTTTTCTGCCAGCTTTATTTCCTGATTTTTCGGAACAGGAAATTGTAATAAGAAAAATCAGCGGGATTAAAATGGATGTGGTTCTCATTTGATTAAAAAATAACTCGACAAAATTAATAGAAATTTTTAAAGAGTTTTATTCATTGAAGTACAATAATAATGAGTATAAATTCTTAATTTTGCGGGTGTTTTTCAAAAATCGGACAATATATAAACATCAATAGATCAGTCAATTGCAAAAGAGTATGGATATACCTTCCAGATATGATCCTTCGCGGACAGAAGATAAATGGTACAGTTACTGGATGAAGCATGGCTTATTCAGGTCAACGCCGGACAGCCGGGAGCCATATACTATTGTGATCCCGCCGCCGAATGTAACGGGAGTCCTGCATATGGGGCATATGCTTAATAATACCCTGCAGGATGTACTGATACGGAAAAAAAGGATGGAAGGGAAGAACGCATTATGGGTTCCGGGGACTGATCATGCTTCAATTGCGACAGAGGCAAAAGTTGTAGCAAAGCTGAAAGAGGAAGGGATAAAAAAAACTGACCTGACCCGTGAAGAGTATCTGAAGCGTGCCTGGGAGTGGAAGGAGAAACATGGGGGAATAATTCTGGAGCAGTTGAAAAAACTGGGTGCTTCATGTGACTGGGACCGTACAAATTTCACGATGGACAGGCATTATTATGAAAGCGTGATCCGGGTTTTTGTTGATCTTTATAATAAAGGACTGATATACAGGGGTGTACGGATGATTAACTGGGATCCGCAGGCAAAAACGGCTGTATCGGATGAAGAGGTTATATACAGGGAGGTCAACTCCAAATTATACTATGTACGGTATCAGGTCAAGGATCAGAACGAGTGGATCACGATTGCAACTACACGGCCGGAGACTATTCTTGGAGATACAGCTGTCGCGGTTCATCCTGATGATAAAAGATTTAAAAAATATCATAATAAGGAGGTTATCATTCCTCTTGTTGAGAGGCCTGCTCCCCTCATAACAGATTCTTATGTTGATATGGAATTTGGTACCGGAGCGCTCAAGATCACCCCGGCGCATGATGAGAATGATTATGAGATCGGCATAAGGCATAACCTTAAGACAGTCAATATACTTAACGATGATGGCACATTAAGTGAGGACGCCGGATACTTTATCGGGATGGACAGGTTTATTGCACGGGAGGAAATAATAAAAGAACTTGAGAAAAGAGGACAACTGGTTAAGGTTCAGGATTATATAAATAAGGTAGGTTATTCCCAGAGGACAGATGCAGTAATCGAACCCAGATTATCGATACAGTGGTTTATGAAGATGAAGGAACTTTCAGGACCTGCACTGGAGAATATTTTAAACGGGAATATAAAGCTTAATCCTGCAAAGTTTGTGAATACTTACAGGCACTGGATGGAGAACGTCAGAGACTGGTGCATATCAAGGCAGTTATGGTGGGGGCACAGAATACCGGCTTATTACATTAAAAACTCCAATGAATTTGTTGTTGCTTCTTCAATTGATGAAGCGGTAATCCTTGCACAGGAAAAAAAGGGGGACAAAAGAATAACCAAAGATGATCTGAGGCAGGATGAAGATGTGCTGGACACGTGGTTCTCCTCATGGCTCTGGCCTATAGCGGTTTTTGATGGTATCCGGAATCCGGATAACAGGGATTTTAAATATTATTATCCTACAAATGACCTGATCACTGCGCCCGACATTTTGTTTTTCTGGGTTGCAAGGATGATAATGGCAGGATATGAGTACGTGGGCGACAAACCCTTTCATAATGTATATCTTACGGGTACAGTGAGGGATTCAGACAGGCGGAGGATGTCAAAATCACTTGGGAATTCTCCTGAACCACTTGATCTTATCCGGAAATATTCTGCAGATGGTGTGAGGGTGGGAATGCTTTTCTGTTCGCCTGCCGGAGGAGACCTGCTATATGACGACAGCCTGCCGGAACAGGGAAGGAACTTTGGCAATAAGATATGGAATGCTTTCAGGCTGGTGAAGCAATGGCAAACGGATGCAAACCTGGATCAACCCGGATATGCTGAGGCTGCTGTGAAATGGTTTAATAATAAACTGCAGCACGAGATTAAGCATATTGATGATCTGTTTAAAAAGTACAGAATCTCAGAAGCATTGATGGCTGTCTATCGGTTATTCTGGGATGAGTTTTCGTCCTGGTATCTTGAAAGTATCAAGCCGGGCTATCAGCAGCCTGTCGATAAGAAAACCTATGAAAGCACAATTTCTTTCCTGGATTCATTGCTGAAACTGCTGCATCCTTTTATGCCCTTCATAACAGAAGAAATATGGCATTTGCTTGAGGAAAGGAAGGACGGCGAAAGTATTATGATCCAGCCAATGCCTGCTGCCAGGAAATATGATAAAAAGATACTGGACGACTTTGAAACTCTGAAAGAAGCAGTCGGTGCTGTCAGGAATATAAGGAAAGAAAAAGATATACCTCCAAAGGAAATGCTGAGGCTTCTTGTGAAGGATAATGATGCTCAATATCCCGGGCATTTAACTCCCGTCCTGCAGAAACTTGCCAATATTTCAGGTGTCGGGTTTACAAATGAAAAGATTGACAAGGCAATTTCCTTCAGGATCAAAACAATTGAATTCTACATACCTGTTGAGGATAAAGTCGATTATCAGCAGGAAATTGCAGCCTTACATCAGGAACTGGAATAT
>JBGPAO010000046.1:0-13923 GCA_041480755.1 Bacteroidia bacterium | reverse complement strand
TATAAAGTCAGAAATTTCCTGATCCGGGAATGATAAGTGAAATCATACTTGAAAGGACTGATATGGCGGATATATGTTTTTTGGACAGGCTAAATAAATATTTTATATAAGGAGATTTGGTTGTCTGGTTTTAGTTTTTGTCTAACAAATCTGGCTTAAGTAAAATACCAATTATATTTAAATATCTATCTTTGTAAATCTATATATAGTAAGAAATGATAGATTATGCTGAGAAAACAACCGGGATATCAACCTGGGATGATAGATAAAACTTCGGAAACAGTCGAAATATATGCAAGAAATAACCAGTAAACCTGAAATAGTAGCTGATAAATATGCTATGCAGTTCAACAAAGCACCTGCCGAAGAGATACTGTCTTTTTTCCTGCATCGGTATAAAAAGAAGGTGGTTCAGGCAACCAGCATGGGGGCAGAAGATCAGGTTCTTACCCGCATGATACGCTCAATTGATAAAGATATCCGTATCATCACACTTGATACAGGCCGCCTGTTTCAGGATACATATGACCTGATTGCTAAAACGAATGCGCATTTTAATATAAATATTGAAATTTATTTTCCTGATTATAAAAGAGTTGAAGAGATGGTTAAGGAAAAAGGGATCAATCTTTTTTATGATAGTGTGGAAAACAGGAAGCTTTGTTGTGGCATCAGGAAAAATGAACCGTTGAAAAGAGCCCTGCAGGGAATGGATGCATGGATATGCGGGCTAAGGAAGGATCAGACAGTGACCCGGTTTTATAATAAGACGGTTGAATGGGATGCACAACACGGTCTGCTTAAGGTCAATCCGCTTATAAACTGGACTGAAAAGCAGGTGTGGAATTATATACGGGAAAATAATATTCCATATAACGTATTGCACGACAGGGGATTCCCTTCAATCGGATGCCAGCCCTGTACCCGCGCCATCAAACCCGGAGAAGACTCACGTGCTGGCAGGTGGTGGTGGGAACAATCGGAAAACAAGGAGTGTGGACTTCATAATTAACCATAAACCTGTACCATGTACCCTGTACCATGTACCCTGTACCTTTTACTGCTATAACAGTTAACTTAAATTAAATTAGGCGATACACCCTGACCCGAGTAGTTCATCCCCGTCGTACCATGCTGCAAATTGTCCTGGTGTTATTCCGCGCTGCATAATGTCAAAAACGATGTACATGCCCTCTTTCTTTAAAGTAAGGGATGCTTTCTGAAGAGGTTGTCGATATCTTATTCTGACCAAAAGTTTATGATCTTCACCCGGTTTCATTTTCAGGTCTTCACGTATCCAGTGAACATCATCTGCGGGAATGAAAAGTCCTTTCCTGTAAAGTCCGGGATGGTCTTTTCCCTGACCGGTATAGACGATATTCCGGCCCATATCAGTTGCAATTACAAATAGAGGTTCAATTTTGCCGCCAACATTCAGGCCTTTTCGCTGGCCAATAGTAAAAAAATGGGCTCCGCGGTGCTTACTGATCATGATGCCATCATCAGGATGATAATGGCAGGGTTTTGTCAGGATGGCAAGATCTGTGGTGTCTTTTTTCTTTTCCAGATATCCGCTGAATCTTCTTGGTATCTCAATGACATCACCCTGCCTTGCTTCAAGTCTCTGCTGGAGGAATGTGGGAAGATCTACTTTCCCAATGAAGCATATACCCTGCGAGTCTTTCTTGGCGGCAGTCGGGAGCTCTTGCGCCATGGCAATTTCCCTCACCATACTCTTTTCAAGATCTCCGACCGGGAAGAGTGCTTTACTTAACTGGGACTGGGATATCTGGCACAAAAAGTAACTTTGTTCCTTGTTCTGATCTTTGCCGGCTAAAAGACGATAAATTGTCCTGCCGTTCTTTTTGATTTCAGCCTTTCTGCAATAGTGACCTGTTGCCACAAAATCAGCATTGAACTTTTCGGTAGCTTTAAGGAATTCATCAAACTTTATCTCGCGGTTGCACAGGACATCTGGATTCGGTGTACGGCCTTTTTCATATTCATTAAACATATAATCGACAACCCGTTTCTTGTATTCCTTACTGAGATCTATAGAATGAAACGGTATTTCCAGCTTTCTGGCCACAAGCTGGGCAAAGATCAGGTCGTCCTTCCAGGGGCAGTCGCCTTCAAGTGTCCCGGTCTTATCATGCCAGTTAATCATGAATACAGCAATCACATCGTATCCCTCTTTTTTCAGGAGGTATGCGGCAACACTGGAGTCGACTCCGCCCGATAATCCTACAACCACACGCGGCATAATTTCACAAATGATATCCAACGATTTCCTAAAATACCTGCCGGCAGTTTATTTTATAAGCTTCGTAGAAACCTGCTGGTTTGTCAAGATATTAGCCACAATTGCATAGACTGTGTCCGGACCGTAACTTTTCAGTTTGGTAATGAGAATCTTTTTTTTGTTTTCAGTCTGCTTGTCTTCTGTAAGTGCTTTTTTAATTTCCCTGATCTGCGTTCCGGTCAGTTCATCCTCAAGGGCACTCATTATCACTTGTATATCAACCTGATCTGCCGAGATCTCAGGTAAACCAAAAGTTTCAAGCTCCAGTATAGATTCCTCCAGAATCTCTCTGCCGAGTTTCCTGCAGACCTCTATTGAATTGGCATATCCTGTCTCATCACGTAATACCCAGCTTCCCTTGTCATACTTGATGTTCTGAATTGACTCTATCTTTTTGGTTTCGCTTCCAAAAATCCTTTCCAGGAGCAAAACGGTAAAGTTTTTCCAGACGGTCAGGTCAAAATCCTTTGCATTAAGTTTCTGGATCTGACTCTGGAGTACTTCAACAGCTTTATTAATCTCCATTTCTTTAATTTTTAATGGAACTATGTGATTCCATAAAATTAAGAAAAACCCGGGAATTTACCAGCTGCATTAGTTCTGACTGGTTTTCTGAAGCTTACTGATATCAAATCCTTTTGCAGCGACCCGCGAAGTTATTTCATTGTACAGGTTTGCCTCCATTAAAGGCGTCCTGGAAAGGATCCAGAGGTAGTTCCGCTTAGGGCTTCCTACCGCTGCCCAACTGTAATCTTCGGCCAGCTCCAGCACCCAATAATCTCCACGGAATGGCCAGAAAAACTGGACTTTCAGTTTGGCATTACCGCTATTGGGAACAACAAAAGCTTTCCCTTCAATTCCGGTTCTGTCCTTATCCCTGGTACATTTGTTAATTACAATAACATAGCCTTTGGGAGATATTTTGTATTCAGCAGTTGTATTTGTACAACCTTTCTGGAACCTTGCAGGAAAGGATGCATATTCATACCATAATCCGGCATATTTTTCCAGGTCTACAAATTTAACTGTCTCAGGTGCCTGAGAGCGGCAGGAGGAAAAAATAAGGAACATAACGTTGATAATTAATATGGTTTTTAATTTTTGGATAAAAATGGTTTTCATGGAATTTTAGATTTCCCAAAGATATAAAGAATTCTTGGTCTCAGTTTTCTTAATTATAGCACTTGTCTCAATGTTCGCAAGGCTGCAAGAATTCAGTAGGTTAGGTTTGTAAGGCTATGTCATAACGGAATGACTTCCCCGTGGAGGGGCTGTGTTATTAAGAAATTTAAATTTCGAAATAATACAGCCCCGGAACGAACAAGGGGAGATTCATTCCGTTGTGACATAGCCTCATCGCAGGCTTTTACCCAGAGAGCTGAATGGTTTGTCGATATTGAAATAAACCTGTTTTTCCTGGCCGGAAGGGGCGATGCCGGTAAGGACATCGAAGTAGTGGCCTTTTTGTTCTGTCAGTAACTGGCCAGATACCCTGAAGCCAAGGTATTCCATCAATGTGTACTCATCGCTGGTTGAGATTACAATGTATGCTGATTCACGGCTTGTGCCATCACCAGTGGCAAGTAATGAAGTAATGAAGCCCTGGTATTTATGAAGATATTCTTCTGCCTTAGTATAGTTCCCGGCATTCAGATATGCCAGGCCGGTGCGGTAATATATGGATATATCAGAAAGATTTTTTTCCAGCCAGTCTGCCCCCAGATCAGCCGCCTCAGCATACTGCCCCCGGGACAATAATGAATGAATGCTATCTGTTATGTTACTGTCATTAATTGAATACGGTGCATACCTGTCAGAGAGTGTCTGTCCGTAATAGAGCATGAAGTATTCATCCAGTTCAAGTGAACGGAAATCATCAAAAAATTTATCTGTCAGAGTTTTATAATAGTAAGGATTTTTCCGGTCTGATGCATATTTATCGAGAGTATGGATTTCAGAGGAACCTATTGACCTGAACCTTGGAGGCCAGGTATCTTCCTGCAGGTCTGATGAAGGTGTTATGCCCAGAATAGCACTTTCTGCCTTGATAAAATAATTGCCTGATTCATTGGGGGCCAGGTCAAGCGCCCGGCCGATAAACATGCCTGATTCAACAAAACTGCCCTTACGGGTCAGAACCCTTGACATCAGGGAATAGAAAGCTGCAAGTTTGGGGGCCAGTTCAATGCCTGCCTGTATCTGACTGATACTTCCATCATAATCACCCGATTCCATCAAGCTGTAAGCCAGACAATAGACCGCTGTAAGGTCTTCCGGTACAACAGATAAAATATGCCTGGCATCAGCTTTACAGGATTCATATTGTTCCAGGACCATATTGATGAACATACTTTGCCCGATGGCATCAAGATTATCCGGATCTTTTTCAATGGCTATTTTAGCGAAGTGCAACGCCGAATCATATACTCCCTGATATTCATATAACCTGGCGATTTCATTCCATACAGCAGAAGAGTCAGGGTAACTGATACTCCGCTCAAGTAACTTCTGAAGGTCCTGTGCATGAAGTGCAACAGGGAACAAAAATGCAACCAGCATTATGGGAGCGAGTCTCAGATTGAACTTCATTTTATTGATAAATGCAGGATTTTATGTTATAACGTATGAACCGTAGTTTTAATTCATTAGCGCCTGTTGTTTTGTTTACGATGATGATTAAGATAATGCTCAGGGGTTAAAACTAATGGGATAGCAATAAGTGGTTTAGTTATTCCCTCGAAATTCCTTTAACCGTAACCGGTAATAATTGCTGAAATCTGCATTTGGATTTTTAAAAAGATATACCGGGACACCAAATTCCCTTGCGTGTGGTGTGCTGATTCTGCCTGCAATCGTGACATCATTGTACATTTCCACAACGTCATCGCTGTCTCCGACCTTGATCACGCAATCTCCCGGGATACTATCGGGAGCCCAGGAGAGGTAGCTGTCATTAAAACTGATTGCAGGGGGCAGGCCGAGTTTTTTACCATAAAAATTGATTGCGCCAGCTTCACCGTAGTTATTTGCAAAGATCGTGCAACGCTCCTGTTCAGCCGGGGTGAGGCTGTTATAGGCATCGCTTACAATTTTCGCTAATTCTTCCCAGCCTATCATATCTGCATAATCCTGAGGCAACTCATGATAGTCACCTTCTTCCCAGCGGTTGCTGTTTTCTGTTCCGGTAATTTGAGTGAAGCGGATGAACTGTTCTGGTTTCAGGATTGGCAGACTCATCGGCAGTGAGAAGATAGCGATGATGATGGTTATCGCGATTACAGCGTACCTGATAAAAGCCAGTTTTCCGTAAAACCACAGGACCAGCGCAATACCGCCGAATGCAAACAGCATTGGATACAGTCCCAGGGTATAATATGGCTTGCCGCGGAGGATAATAAGCTGTAACATTGTAAGGACAAATGTCAGACCGAGTATCCTGTATTTTTTGCCTTGCCGGGTGAACAGGATAAAAATAAGTCCCGGTACCCAGATAAGAATGGCTGAAATATTCATCGTCATCTGCTCCAGCAGAAAAATATCTATTCTAACATTAACCAGCTGCGTTTCAGTAAGTTCACGCATATGTGTAACAACCGGCCAGTCGTGCCTGTACTGCCAGATCAGGTTGGGAAGGGCTATCAGAAGTGCTATCAGTGCACCGATGTAAGGGTAAGGAGATTTAAGCCATTTCCTCATTGGCGTAAGGAAAACTGAGATCAGAAAACCAATCATGAAGAAAACAACCGAGTACTTATTAAGGAAAGCCAGTCCTGCCACAACGCCTATCCATACCCAGTATAGAGGTTTTTCAGTATTGATCAGCCTGAAGATCAGGAATGCAAGCAGAAGCCAGTAGAACTCATCAAAAGAGACCGGCTGGAATAAGCTGTTGCTTCTCAGGAAGGCAGGAGCAGTGAGGAATCCAAGAAGGGCAATGAACTGGGCCATTTTGTTACCGCCCATTTTTTTAACCATTATTCCGATTATAATCAGGGAGAAAGCCCCGATTATTGCGGGAAAGAAACCTATTCCAAAAGCGGTGTCCCCGAACACCAATCTGGATATGTTGGCAAAGACAGCGATGGATGGGGGAACGGACTGATATCCCCAGCTGAGGTGCTTCCCGAGCTCAATATAGAGGAGTCCGTCGCGGTGGACTTCATAGTTGGTGTTTGTCAGGAAGTGAAGGAGCAGCTTTATTATTACAAAAGCTGCAATCAGTCCCCATTCATTTAGCCAGGGTTTGAATTTGATTGTAAAAGCAGACATAGAACAATTTAGCTTTCAGTTTAGATCCCGATATTCATCGGGACATGGTTTTCGGTTTACAGTTTAAAGATAATATATTACATTTACTTCATAGCTCATGGTTTTGAGAAGCAAAGCCGGACACACTGTTTATATATATACATCAAATTGAAATAAAATAAAATATATGAAACAGACTTTAATCTATTCAATACTGGTTTTGCTGTTGCTTTCCTGCGGTAAGAAAGAATTTAAGAATAATTCCCTGGTTGGCCTGGAATCGCAGGTCGACAGCCTGGTGACGCCATGGATAGACAGCTCAAAAATAGCAGGTCTTGCTGTTGCTGTATACAGGGGAGATGAGAAAATCCTGCTGAAAAGCTATGGTTATGCGGACCTTGAATTTGATGTAAAACTTCCCGTTAATGCCTCATTTGAAATAGGTTCAATTACAAAACAGTTCACCGCAGCGGCAATACTACAGCTGGCGGAACAGGGAAAACTTAGTATTGATGATGACATAACAAAATATTTGAATTTCAATACTCATGGCAGGAAGGTCACTATCCGGCATTTGCTAAGTCATACCTCAGGGATCAAGGGATATACAGAACTCCCTGAATTTGCGACTGTCGGATTGCAAAAGTACGACAGGGACACTTTGCTCCGGATTGTGGAAACCAAACCCTTTGATTTTGAACCAGGTGACTTACTGATTTACAGTAACACAGGATTTTTCATGCTCGGACTGATAATTGAAAAAGTTTCCGGTATGACTTATGAAGAGTACATAACGAAAAATCTTTTCGAGAAAGCAGGCATGAGCAATTCATATTACTGTAGCGAGAGCAGGATAATCAAAAACAGGGCTCATGGCTATGATACACATGAGGGTGGTTTGGTCCGGGCGGCATACCTTGATCATACATGGCCTTATTCAGCGGGTTCAATATGCTCCACAGTTGAAGATCTTGTTAAGCGGAATAATGCTGTTCATAGCGGGAAGATGATGGGTGAAAGCATATACAAGGAATTTATTTCACCTTTCGTGCTTAACAACGGGACAGTTACGCATTATGCAAAGGGAATCTCCATCACCAAAAAGAATGGCGAGACGATGCTGGAGCATGGGGGAGGGATAAACGGGTTTCTTTCTGAAAACAGATATTTCACGGATGATAAGATATCTATAGTTGTTCTGATCAATTCGACTGGTCCCATTGGACCCGAATTAGCCGCCCAATTCATAACAGATAAATTATTTGGAAAACCGTCTCAGAAATTCAGTCTGTTTAATGGCAATCTGTCAATATTTACAGGAACTTATAAAGGTCCCGGCAGAGGAGAAGAATTAAATATTGAAGTAACAAAAAATGATTCCACGCTTCTGATACATTCTGCTGACAGAGGCACAACTGTATTGAGTTATCTTGAGGGATATTTATGGACCGATGGGAATGTCACTTTTCAGTTTGCCGGTACCGGGGATTCAATCAATGATCTGAGGATTGATTATATCTATGGCTTTGCTATCCTGAAAAAGCTAATATAGTTATTATTATGAGTTCACAGTTCAAATTTAACAGCAGAATCCAGTTAATCCTGTTATTTGCATTATTATTCATTTTTTTCTGTATAATTTCTTTTATTCCTGACTCCACTGCCGGGGGAGGTGATGATATTTCACATTACAATATTGCCAGGGGTGCTTTTAAATACCCGCGCTTATTTCTCGATCTATGGGGAAAACCTGTTTTTACTTTTCTGAGCTCACCATTTGCGCAATTTGGACTTCATGGTATGCAATTATTCAATATTATCCTTGGTTTGACAAGTTCTTATTTATTGATACTGATAGCCAGGGAGCTTGGTTACAAAAATGCCATGTTAGTTGTGCCATTTACCTGTTTTGCTCCATTATATATGTCAATGATGAGCACTGGGATGACTGAAATATTATTTGGGTTTTTTCTTGTGATTTCTGCATTTCTATTTTTCAAGGACAGGTGTATTGTATCATCGGTGTTAATTTCATTTCTTCCTTTTGTGAGAAATGAAGGGATTATTATATTGCCTGTTTACTTCTTTGCTTTTTTAATCTACAGGAAATGGAAGGCGATTCCTTTTCTGTTGACCGGTACTTTGATTTTATCTGTTGCAGGGTATTTTTATTATAAAGATTGGTTGTGGATTGTACATAAATGGCCATATTGCGATACTTCTGAAATATATGGCCACGGGGATTTCCTGTTTTTTATAAAACAAAGTAAATGGATACTGGGCACTCCATTGAAAATATTATTTCTGGCAGGCTTATTTATAAATTTGTACAGATTCTTTAAAAATCTGAAATTCAGGCTCTCTCCGGGATTGAAAGAATTCCTGGTTATCCTTGGGCCATTAGTGTTGTATGTCCTGGCACACTCTTATGCCTGGTGGAAAGGAACTATGGGATCCGGGGGGTTGACAAGGTTTATGACGGCCATTGTACCTCTGACTGCAATATATATTTTACAGGGATTTAATTTTTTCACTTATTTCATTAGCGGGAAAAAAATTATAAATGGAATTGTAATAATTGTTGTGCTGATTTTAATTATTGCTACCTCTATCAAACTCTATCCGATTCCTTACCGTCCCACTACTGAGCAAAAACTGGCAAAAGAGGCAAGTAATTGGTTAAGGGAGAATGCCCTTGGTAATGGTTTGATTTATTATTGTGATCCCCATATTCAATATTTTTTGGGGGTGGATTATTATGATAAGAGTCTTATAAAACAAGACCTGCCCAATCCGAAAAATCCCTCCAGAGATATTCCTGAGGGAAGCTATATTGCATGGGATGCACATTACCTGGCAAATGAAGGAATGGTTTCAAAAGGCAGCCTGATGTCGGACACAGCCCTGAAACTTGTAAAGTCATACCAGCCCGAAGATTCTGTCACAACCCTCGGAGGGCATAATTATGAATTATTAATCTTCCTTAAGGAACCGGCTTCTTCGGTCCTGAAGAATAAATAAACAATAAAATCAATTTAATTATGAAAATAACAGACATCACATCTGAAAATGAAAGTCACTACTTCTGTTGTCTTGAAGAATGGTCAGATGACATAAAAGAGGCCGGAGATCATAAGGAAAAATGGTACCGGCATATGAAAGACAAAGGCATACGGGTAAAGTTTGCAGAGGATGAAAACGGCATTATAGGAGGTATGATACAGTATTTGCCAATAGAACATTCAATGTTTGAAGGTAAAGATCTGTATGTTGTTTTATGTATCTGGGTTCATGGGCACAAACAGGGGAGAGGGGATCACAGGAAAAGAGGTATGGGAACAGCTTTACTGAAGGCTGCTGAAGAAGATTGCAAAATCCTTGGGGCTAATGGATTAGTTACCTGGGGTATGGCTATACCGGTTTTTATGAGGGCATCATGGTTTAAAGGCAAAGGTTATAAGGTAGTCGACAAATATGGTATAATGAGGCTAATGTGGAAACCATTTACAGAAAATGCCGTACCACCAAAAATCATCAGACCAAAAAAACTGCCGGAGAAAGGAAACGATAAAGTAAACGTTACAATATTCAGAAACGGATGGTGCCCTGTGATGGACCTTGCATATGAGAGATCAGTCAGGGCATCCAAAGAGTTTGAGGGTAAGGTTGAAATAAAAGAGTTTGTAACACTGGACAGGAATATCGTGAATGAATGGGGTATAACTGATGGATTATTTATTGATGGAAAGGAGGTCAGGACAGGTCCGCCCCCATCATATTTGAAAATAAGAAAAAAAGTGGAAAAAAGAGTGAGAAGGCTAAAGTATTAGATTAGCTGCGATATTTTATTGTACTACTGGAAATTGCCAGAGTTTTAGAAAATCAAAAGATCAGCTCGAAAAAGATAAAAAAAAGGAAAAGATTTCTATTTATTTCTTAAACGCAGCGCATTTCCAATGACTGACACTGAGCTGAAGCTCATTGCAGCTGCCGCTATTATCGGACTTAACAGCAATCCAAAGAAGGGGTAGAGGATTCCTGCGGCAATCGGAACTCCTAAGGCATTATAGACAAATGCAAAGAAAAGGTTTTGCCTGATGTTTCTCATTACTTTACGGCTCAAATCTTTTGCACGAACAATTCCGTTCAGGTCTCCTTTTACCAGGGTAATTTCAGCGCTTTGCATAGCTATATCAGTACCTGTTCCCATCGCGATACCTACATTTGCCTGTTCAAGAGCAGGAGTATCATTAATGCCGTCGCCGGCCATTGCCACAATCTGATCTTTTTCCTGAAGCTCTTTAACTTTCTTGTATTTATCTTCGGGCAGACAATCTGCCATATAACCATCAAGGTTTAATTCTTCTGCAACTGATTTTGCAGTAAATTCATTATCCCCTGTCAGCATAAAAACCTTCACACCCATATTCTGCAAAGCTTTTATTGCTTTAGCAGAGGTCGTTTTAATAGTATCAGCAACACTGACCATACCTTCTGCCTGATTTTCTATGATCAGAAACATTACAGTCTGTCCTGTCAGCTGCCATTCCTGCGCCTGCTTTGCCTGCTCTTCACTAAGAATGCCCTTATTGTCACTCATCAATCTGCTGTTGCCAAGTCCAATTTTTTTCCCCTGGTAGACACCCCTTACACCCCTCCCCGGGACAGCTTCGAAATTATTTATTTCAGACAATTTGATCCCCTTATCATTTGCTCCTTTCACAATTGCCTCAGCGACCGGGTGCTCACTATATTTTTCAATGGAAGCTGCCAGTCTGAGAATTTCATCATTTGATAAATTGCCAAACGATTTATAAGATTTCAGGGCAGGCTTTCCTTCAGTGATCGTCCCCGTTTTGTCAATGATCAGCATATTTACTTTGCTCATTTCTTCTAATGCACTCGCATCTTTTACCAGTACTCCCGATTTTGCACCCCGACCGGTACCCACCATAACGGACATGGGAGTGGCCAAACCCAATGCACACGGGCATGCTATTATTAAAACTGATACCGCGTTAACAAATGCAAATACAAAAGCTGGTTCTGGTCCCCAGATTGCCCATATCATAAAAGTAAGCATAGCTGCACCAATTACTATCAGTACAAAATATTTTGATACCACGTCGGCCAGTTTTTGAATAGGGGCCCTTGAACGACTTGCTTCATTAACCATTTCAATTATCCTGGAAAGAAGGGTGTCTGACCCAACCTTTACAGCCTCCATTTCAAAAGAGGTTTTTCCGTTAATTGTTCCTCCGGTCAACTTATCATTTTTTGACTTATCTGCCGGAATAGGTTCTCCTGTAATCATGCTTTCATCTATCACAGCCGTTCCATATGTTATTATTCCATCAACAGGGATTTTCTCGCCGGGTTTGACTCTTAGAATATCCCCAACCTGAACTTCTTCGAGTGGTATTTCTTCTTCCTTGCCGTTTCGTATTCTCCGGGCAATAGAAGGCGTCAGGTTTAACAGGTCCTTTATGGCTGAATTGGTCTTGCTGTGAGCTTTTAACTCAAGTGTTTGTCCAAGCAGCACTAAGGTCAGTATTACTGCGGCCGCTTCGAAATAGAGTTGAACATTTCCGTTTATGTCTTTAAACTGTGCCGGGAAAACAGCAGGGAATAATAATCCAAAAACACTAAAAATATAAGCTGACCCCGTTCCGACTGATATTAAGGTCCACATATTTGGACTCCAGCGTCGAACAGAACTCCATCCCCGCCTGAAAAATTCACCTCCGGCCCAAAAAACTACGGGTGTGGCCAGGATGAATTCTATCCAGCCAAATACTTTTTTTAATACGGAGCTCCCGGAATGTGCGAATGAGAAATGGTCGGACATCGAAATAATAAAAACCGGTATACTTAATGCAAGGGCTATCCAGAATTTTTGCGCCATTTTTTTATATGCACGCTCTTCTTCGGATGTGTCAATTCCTTTTGCAGGGACTAAATTCATTCCGCATTTTGGACATGATCCTGGTTTGGGACTTTTTACCTCCGGATGCATGGGACAGGTATAGATTGCACTGGTTCCAGGGGAGATCTCCATTTTTTTCAAATGCGTCTCACAAACGGGACAATTACCGGGAGCGGGATAAGTCTTATTATCGTCAATCTTAACCAGATTCATATTGCACACAGAGCATTGGCCGGATTGCGGATAAGTTTTATCCCCTTCGCACCTCATTGGACATGCATATCTGATCTTTATTTCGGATTCCATATATTTTAATAAGATTCTTAATTTCAGGCTTCAATTTTTTGCTGGAATATCGCCCATAGATTGCTGTGCCCAATTAATCAAAAGCGACTTTTCATCTTTACTTGGTTGTGCAGATCTGTGCATTAGTTTATAAGACTTTAAGGGCATTATATCATCCTTGATGCTATTGGCAATGCCATCCATCTTGCTTAACTGCCTTCTTTGTGAATAAGTACCAAATTCATTAAAATTCAACTCGTTTTTAGCTTTTTTTATATGATAAGCCATTAACCACCCCATCGGTTGAATATTTGAATACCAGGGGTAGTTAGTATTATTGCTATGGCAATCATAACAGGCATTTTTTAAAACAGACAGAACACTGTCAGAAGTAGTGACCATTTTGGAAATATCAGTATCCAGAACCTGGTTACTTTTATTACGTGCAGGCCGAAAAAACTGGATAGCAAGAAATAAAATTCCAGTTGCTAACAATATTTTTTTTGCAATGATCAAGGCTGTTTAATTTCTTCTATAACTGAACCGCTGGTGAGCATTGCTTTTCCCATATAGGGATTTTTAATTTCCTTTATTTCACTTATCCAAAAAGCGCCTTTCCCATTATTAAACATTGGATCAAAATCTTTATATAAGACCTGCCCACCTCCGAATGCTTTTACCAGATCGTAAATGTCTTTGCTCAACATATCAAAATGCTCCCTTTGATGTTCAATATTCCCCCCGTTAGCACCAATGTGTTCGGCATGTTCTCTCGCATCAGTTTCCACATCTTCATAAGTTTTCTTTTGAGCTTCAGTCAGATTGGATTTATCGAAATTTTTAAATACTGCTTCCAGTATTTTTCCTGAACTGGCAGCTCCGGTGGAATTGTCTTCAGTAAAGGCATTTTTCATTTGTAAATAAGCACTGACAATTTCTTTAACTGAAACAGTTTTATTAGTATCGGAACTGATTTTAGCAGGATCTCCTGACATATTCATCCCCGGCATGCTTTGATCATCACCTGTTTTGGTATCACCCGGCATAACCATGCCAGGCATTGAAGACGTTTTCCCACCACGTGGATTCATCATACTGGGTTTGCCCTCAAGCTGGGCTGCAGCATCTACACTGAAGGTCCCGCTTGTAACAATCTCTTCAC
>JBGPAO010000045.1:0-13994 GCA_041480755.1 Bacteroidia bacterium | reverse complement strand
ACGCATCAAAGGCAACTTTCGAGTGCGTGACACAATTCTTTCCCGCGGCCGTACCCACCACGCAACAGCCCAGCACATCTTCCGGGAAATTCCCGATATGCCAATTCAACTGCGCAAGGCCGATTTTCATATTATATCAAATTAAAACCTGACCCCGAGCCTTAACGATACCGCATTAAGAGTGGCACGGTATTGATCTGACGAAGTTATGTCCCAAAAACCGCTGGTAAAATAGAATCCGCCAACCAGCGAGGTATTGCCGCCCAGTGAATATTCGCAACCTCCACCGAAGAAATAAGACATGCTGAATATATTGATTTCTTCAGGGATGCCTACTTTACTGATGTTCATGGAAGGCACACTTGCTGATCTGCCAACGCTTATGTGGCTGTTAACACCTATATGTGCGAAAAATGATACATATCCAATCTCGTTTGAATTAAGTTTCAGCGAAAATGGGATTGTCAGATATTGCAATCTGTAGATCATGGATGAATTCGTATCAAGTAGCTCAGTGCCTGATCTGAACTGAATAGGCATGCCTTCAGTAAAAAGTAACTTTCCCCCCGTCTGCCAGATAGAAATACCTGTTGAGAACGCATAATTATCAGTAAAGTATCTGTCAAAAACCAGTCCTCCGTTAATTCCAAAAACAGGACCGTCACTTTTAACATCATCAAGTTCTGTCCTGAGCCAGGTGACCTGGGGATCAACAACAATGCTGAAGCTGAATTTCTGAGAGAACAGGCTTCCTGAAAACACCGTTAGAATAACGATAAATATGTACTTTTTCATATAACTTAGCGTTTCACTGAATAATCAGTTTACAAAAGTAAAACTTTCAGGGAATTATCATGGGGGATAAATATAAGATTACAATAATAATCATCCTTGGGCTGGGATTATTATTGGCCGGATGCAGAAAAGATCCATATAAAGTCGATATATCATCTGAAGACCTCCAGATAAAAATTAAGCGATTTGAAATTGACCTGTTTGATACTGACCTCGACAGTATAGAAGCAAGCATTCCCGGATTTTATAAAGAGTATGGTGATTTTTTTGATCTTTTCAACTATAAAATAATAAATATCGGGGGAGCAGGACAAAGAACCTATCCTGATTATCTGAAAATTTTTTTGACTGACTACCTGAACAATGAGGTATTTAAAAGGACCGTTGCAATATATCCCGACCTTGACGATCTGGAGCAGGAGTTGACACTGGCTTTCAGGCATTATCATCATTATTTTACCGAAAAGCCGATACCCGATATCATCACATACATATCCCGTTTCAACCAATCAGTAGTTACTGCAGAAGGAATCATCGGGATAGGACTTGACAAGTATCTGGGGCGTGATTGTGATTATTATAAGCAGCTGGGATTAAATCAATATATGATCCTGAATATGTACAGGGAAAAGATTCCATCTGATTGCATGATGGCCTGGGCCTTGAGTGAATATGAATATAATGATTCAACAGACAACCTGTTATCCAATATGGTTTATAACGGGCAAATTATGTTCTGGGTCAAATCGATGCTTGCTCACCAGCCTGACAGCCTGATTATGGGATTTACCGGTGATGAGATGAATTTTTGCAGGAATAATGAAGGCAGGATGTGGGAGTATCTGATTGAGAATAAGCTTCTTTTTGAAACAAACCGGACTATTATAAGAAAATTCACAGGTAATGGTCCTTTTACAAAAGATTTTACGAGTGAATCCCCCGCCAGGGCTGCAGTATGGTTAGGCTGGAGGATTGTTGAAGCTTATTCACGGAATAATCCGGGCCTGAACCTTGAAGAAATCACGGAAGAGCAGGATTACCAGAAGATACTTACTTTATCAAAATATAATCCCAGATAAATCAAAAAGCCCACCATTCGTGGGCTTTTTGATATTTTGTGCTGGTATTAAACTTTTCAGTTACGCTGCAGGATGAATAGCTTCAACCGGGCAAACGTCAACACAAGCACCGCAATCAGTACACAATTCAGGATCTATTTTATAGATGTCACCTTCAGTTATAGCTTCCACAGGGCATTCATCGATACAGGTGCCACATGCAGTGCATTCATCATTAATTACATGAGCCATTTTACAAAAAAATTAAAATTTATAATGGTGCAAAGTTATATTCAAAAAAGATATATCCAAATTAACAGCCTATAATTTCAATATTGATTCTGCAGATGACGGATAGTCATATAAGCCATAAGTCCCATCCCTGTCTTTAGTGCAGACTCATCAATATCAAAGTCGGGTGTATGCAGGTCGCAAGCCAGTTTATTTTCAGGATCAGCCGTTCCAAGCCTGTAAAATGTGGCAGGAACGATATCTGCGAAAAAGGCAAAATCTTCAGCAGTCATCCTGGGATCCAGTGATGAAACCTTATCTTTTCCCAGGAATTCAGACGCATATCCTATTGATCTGGTTGTTACCTCAGGATCATTCTTAAGGACAGGGTACCCACCCATAATATTAATATCACAGGTTGTATTCATACCGGATGCTACAGACCTGGCTATATGAGTTATTTTTTCTATGGCTTTCTTTCTCCATTTTTCATCCATTGTCCTGAGGGTGCCTTCAATCCTTACTTCAGAAGGTATCACATTTACAGCACCATTTGCAATGACTTTTCCAAAGGACAGAACGGTAGGGTAGAAAGGATTGGCGTTCCGGCTGACTATCTGCTGAAGGGAAACTATGATCTGGGAAGCTGCAAGTACAGTATCATTCACACGATCCGGGATTGCTGCATGTCCTCCTTTTCCCCTTATTGTAAGATAAATTTCATCACTTGATGCCATTATTGCACCCGGAGCAAAACCTGCCATTCCGCATTTAAGGGAAGGCAGTACATGCTGGGCAAGGATCAGGTCAGGCTTCACGGGTTCGAATATTCCTTCCTTAAGCATCAGAGATGCTCCGCCGGGAGCCTTTTCCTCGCCCGGCTGAAATATTAACATCACAATTCCTCCGAATGATCCTTTTAATTTTTCCAGAATAATTGCCGTTCCGATCAGGGAGGCAGAATGTGCATCATGTCCACAGGCATGCATAATACCCTGATTTCTTGATTTATATGATGTATTATTAGATTCTTCAATCGGAAGGGCATCCATGTCTGCCCTCAAAGCTATGACTTTATTTCCCGCCTGATTCCCTTTTATTGTGGCAAGTATCCCTGTTTTGGCAATACCTGCTTTAAAACTGATGCCTGCTGAATTGAGGCTGTCACAAATAAAAGCTGATGTTCCCGTTTCCATGAATGATAATTCCGGGTTCATGTGAAGATGCCTTCTGAGACGGATAATCTCAGGGTGCAACTCAACAGAAAGATTTTGAATTGTTTTTTTGAGGTCCATGAAGTTTGAAATATTCAGGTGTGTTTTTTAGAAATCGAGGCTCAGGGAAAAGTAAAAGATCCTTGGGAGGACAACTTTATTTTCGATCCCCCAGGCCCAGTCGAGGCGAACAAAATATCCCAGAAGCATACTGCGAAGGCCGAATCCATAACCTGCCACAATTGGGTCCCGATGTGCATCAATTGTCACAGTAATGGGTCCGTTTTCAACAATCTCATTATCATAGGCATTCTCACCGGACCAGGGATGCAGTCCTGTCCATGCAGTCCCGATATCAAAGAATCCGGCGATCTGGAAATTATTCCAGAAGTTTGAGCTGATAGGATGGTTTGCAAAATAACGGATGACCGGCCACCTGAGTTCAGTATTATAAAGTGCAAACTTATCACCGTTTCTTATGTTCTGTGTAAATCCTCTCATATTGGATGCCAGGGTCTGATAAACATAATTCTTTGAGTAATCCACAGGTATACTTCTATCAAATGTCTCAACCTTGGATGAAAAATTTGTCCAGTTGTCTACACTTCCAAGGTAGTAGATAAGCCTGCTTCTGCCGAATGACGCACCTGTTGCAAACCGGTTTGCCCAGATCAGGGTGCGGTGAATTTTTGTATAATGCCGGAAATCAGCACCTGCCGTATAAAGATCATATCTCTTGAGATTGAGCTGCTGATATGCTTCGGCAAAAATCCTGAACCTTGCTCCCTGGTAAAGGTTTATTCCCAGCCGGCGGGTATTATCGAAGATATATGCAATTTTAAGACCGGCCCAGTAATACTGTATGTCCTTTTCCTCAAGTGACTGGAGATCCGTGGAAAGAAAAACATGCCGGTCCTGCCGTGCTGAAACTGTTCCCTCAAATGAAGCCACCTGGCTAAACGGCCAGCGAAGCACAAATAAAAGGTTATGCGAATAAGTCTTTATTAGTGAAGATTGTGTCGATGAGGTTTTAGCAATACTTTTATATACCTGCCTGTGAAATACCAGTTGTTTGTCAAGCCTTCGCTTAAGATCTTCATAACTGAGCAGGAATTCATGGCTGTCGAGATCTGCAGCCAGGCGAAGTCCCGCAGTAAGCTTGTAATCTTCAAACAGGTCATTTGTTCCGAGTTTGAACATCAGGTTAAATCCTGGATTGTAATAAACGGCACCACCGGTAAAAGGCTGGTAGGAGGCTCCCAGAAAACTGAAATCGATCTGGGTGGCCAGGAAATTAGTGTAAAATGCCGTTTCATAAATCCTGGGAGTAGGCCTTCTGAACTTGAGGGTATCGAGGACGAGGTTAAGATTATCATCCCTGAACTTCTCATTATAGTAATTCAATTTCTCAATCTCAAAGACATAATTATTTATATCAATGGTCGCCCTGTCCAGTGTTAAAGTGTCCTGTGAGCTTGTAATGATTTTGTTATCAGCGACATCACTGATAGAAATAGTTTCTTTTCTTATCTTGTTAAGGCTGTCTGCCTCAGCCAGCTCCGTTGTCCTCTTCTGCCTGTAATCAGTATTGACATATTTCCCGGAAAAGGATCCGGGTTGTTTGTCGTATATATTTTTAAATATGTGATATCTTCCGTTCCTGAACAAAACTTCAGCGTATTCATTTGATTGCGGAGATACATCATAGTCAAGTATATTCCTTGAATAATTCGTAATGGGATATGACTGTGTAAAATATCTGTAATGAATTGTTGTATCAATAAAATCTATTACACTGTCATACTTTGCAATATGCCTGTTTATCAATCCGTTCTGATCACTCAGGAAGATGTATTTATTCGGTTCAATCTCGGAAGGCCTTGTATCATTCACATATTTATAATCGGATAGTTTTTTTATTTCATAATTCCTGCCGTTATAGCTTGCCGAATACAGGTTGAATGGCATGTTCTTGCTGTAGAGTGGTTTGCCTGCCTGATAATATCCTGTAGTGTCCTCCGGACGGCTGGATGAGAAAATAATATCCCTTCCATTATTAATAAACCTGGGTGACATATCATCGTAAATATCCTGAGTAAGGGGTTCATTTGTGCCTGAAGCAAGTGTGTGAATATAAATATCTGACTGGCCGCGGTTTATTCCTGAAATAGCCATCCGCAGTCCGTCTTTAGAGTAAGAAAAGTCGAGTATCTTCTCAAAAAATAACATATTCCTTGATTCGAGCTTTTTGGTCTCGAGGATATAATAATACATCTTCACGCCCCCTTTTTCTTCAGTGAAAAAAGTCAGAATCCTGCCTGTAGGATGCCAGTTGATGACCGGATAGGTATAATCCGGAATCTGGTCAAGCCTGTGCTCATGTGTTAATAACTTCTTTTTCTTGTCTGTCTGCGTATCATAAAGCCATATTTTATATTGCCCTGATTCATTGGTGGAGTATGCAACATACTTCCCGTCAGGACTCAACCTTACCTCGTTATAAACCTGTTTTTTCTTTGTTTTCTTCAACAGTTCGCCAGATTGGGGGAATTCCCTGTTCAGATTGGAATCGTCAAATAATTTCTGATAATAACTCATCCATTCTGCAGAAAGCTCCTTAATAGAGAATCCAAGTACATACATAAATCCCGAATTGGAGTTTTTGTTGATCCGGGTCAGGTAAATAATATTTGGTATTACAGATTCGCCGTAGGTCTCGGCAATAAATCTCCAGAATGAATGGCCGGCATACACTGCGTCATCACCTGTCAGACGGTTAAATTTTTCATATTTGCCGGTTAATATTCCGTCTTTTACCCTGTCTTCAATTTCAACATTCCAGTTATCAGAGACATAAGATAACAGTCCCTTATAATACCAGTCCGGCAGTTCAATCAATGTGGAATTGGTCATGTTCTCACGGAGACCGTTTCCATAAAGCATTTCATTTATCAGGACTTCAGTAATGGCCGCTGTGATCTGCTTCTCTAATTTACTGTGGTCACCGTCGTAATAGATAAAAACCTTGTTGCGTGAAATCTTTGTAACACCTCCTGTGTTGTATTCTTCCCTGCCGGTAATAAGTCCGATGTTGCTCTGGCGGAAATCAGTAAGTTTATTATAAATTATGAAAATCAGCCTGTTCTCTATTTCATAATCAAAAAAGCCTTCAATACGCGTTATTTCCTCCTGAAGGAAATCAGCAGTGTAATTTGCCAGGTTCTTTCCTTCCTGGTTAAAGTATGCATCAAATCTCTCAAAACGGAAAAAATACCAGTAAAAATCATTATACTGGACCCTGTTTTTTCCGAAAGTCATCTGGTGGCCGTAATAAAATTGGCCCGTTAATTGCATAGAGATCAGGAGGAATATAATTAAAACCAGCAGGGAGTATTTATTTTTGATATATCTGATGATTGAATTCATGTATGTCTCACAAATCAGTTTCAAAGTTAAATATTTTATCGATTCCGGATTAATGCAACCTTTGTGTTATGAAGAGTGTCAATTCATATAACCATTAACATATTATTATTATTTTTGTTGTCAAATAAAAAAATTAAAATTATGAAGAAGTTTATATATGTTGCCTTAATGATGGCTTTTCCTGTTACGCAGGGAATCTTTGGTCAAACTGTTGAACCAACTATTTCATTTGATAAAGAAACCCATGATTTTGGCAACATCAGAGAAGAAGATGGCAAAGCAAGATATGATTTCCAGTTCACCAATACCGGCGGCAAACCCCTTATTATTAACCAGGTAAAAGCAAGTTGCGGCTGTACTTCACCCGATTGGTCGAAAGAGCCCATTCTCCCGGGGAAAAGTGGATTTGTGAGTGCAACGTATGATCCCATGAACAGACCCGGCCCATTCAACAAATCCCTGACAGTGGTATCCAATGCAACAAATCCCAATGTGGTGCTGTTTATAAAGGGCGACGTCACTGCCAAACCAGTAACTATGGAAGATACGTACAGGTTCAGCATGGGGGATATCCGGATGGTGTCGAACCATGTAAGCTTCGCCCAGATCCTTAAAGGAAAAACAGCTACCCAGGAGGTGGAAATAATCAATGTCTCTCAAAATCCTGTCAGGATATCTTTCGACAAAGTACCGAACTATCTGGTACTGAAGGCTATCCCGGAAGTCCTGAAACCAGAGGATAAAGGGATAATAATGGTCACCTATAACAGTGAACTGAAGAATGAATGGGGTTTCGTGGTAGACAGGGTGGATGTAATGCTGAATGACCAGTTTAATACCACTAACAGGCTCACAGTTAGCGCTACCATCGAAGAGGACTTTGCAACATGGACACCTGAGCAGATTGCAAATGCCCCGTCAATATCATTCGATAACAACACTTTTGATTTCAAAGAAATCAAACATGGTGAGAAAGTGGAACATGTTTTTACAATAACAAATCAGGGTAAATCAGACCTGATTATCAGAAATGTCAAAGCCAGTTGCGGTTGCACTGCAGTAAGCCCGGTCGATGATGTAGTTAAACCGGGGAGCTCCACAACAATGAAGGTTATATTTAATTCAACCGGCAAAATTGGTGCGCAGAATAAGACAATTACTATAATTTCCAATGATCCTCAAAAATCCAGGTCAATTCTCTGGGTTAAGGGTAATGTTTTGGAGTCTTAGGAAGGTCATCTACAGGGGAATTTTTTAAATTTTAATCTGACATTCCGCTCATTCCCCTTCCAGTAAGGTGTATGAAATGAAGCCGAAAAAAGGAACTCTTTTTGTCAGTGATGGTGTCGCTAAACCGGATTCCATTAGTCCGGAGGCAGTTCGTAAATTCAGACAGCGAAAAAAAAGTATCCTTCAGCCGGAGCTATATGTCGATGGGATCAGAAATCATGACCGCACCATTCTTAGCCAGGCGATTACCCTTATTGAAAGTTCCCTGCCTGCCCATAGAGATATTGCTGCTCAAATAATTGAAGATTGCATGCCGCTTTCCGGCAATTCCATCAGAATTGGTATAACCGGTGTCCCGGGAGTAGGGAAAAGTACTTTTATTGAATCACTGGGGAAAAAAGTCACAGGAATGAACCGGAAGCTTGCGGTGCTTGCAATCGATCCAAGCAGCAAGCGTTCTGGTGGCAGCATCATGGGTGATAAGACAAGGATGGAAACCCTGGCGCAGGATCCGGATGCCTTCATAAGGCCTTCCCCTTCAGGGGGATCACTTGGCGGTGTGGCACGTAAAACAAAGGAGACTATTATACTATGTGAATCGGCCGGGTTTGACACCATTTTTGTGGAAACTACCGGGGTTGGACAGTCTGAGACAGCCGTTCATTCCATGGTAGATTTTTTTCTTCTGCTGATGCTTGCGGGTGCAGGCGATGAGCTTCAGGGAATCAAAAGGGGAATCATGGAAATGGCAGATGCAGTAGTCATTACCAAAGCTGATGGTTCAAATGTACAGCGAACAGAAATAGCTAAAACCGAATTTACAAATGCACTTCATCTTTATCCTCCATCTGAGTCGGGATGGATACCAGGAGTTATGACCTGCTCCGCAAGGGATGGTCATGGTCTTGACGAAGTGTGGGATATTATTATTTCGTATATGGATTTTGCAAAGAAATCAGGTTATTTTCATAAAAACCGGAATCATCAGGCAATAGCGAGGATGTATGACAGTATTCATGAATCGCTGAAGTCAGAATTTTATAATTTCCCGGGAATGACCAAAAAAATTGAAGATTACAAGAAGAAGATCCTTCAAAATAAAATCAGCTCTTATCAGGCAGCTCAAAAAATTATGGACAGTTATCTTAAGAAATAACTGCTTAGATACGAACACCAACTACCAGTACATCATCTACCTGTGCGAAACCATTTTTCCAGTCATTAAAGGTCTTAATAAGTGTCTCCTTCTGATCTTCTACCGGCCTGTTATGTATTTCTGAAAGGACGTTCTTAAAATTCTTGACCATGAATTTTTTCTGGTGCGGCCCTCCAAACTGGTCAGGAAATCCGTCTGTATGGGTATATAGCATATCATTTTTAACTATATCCAGGTTATGCCTTGTAAAGGGTATTTCAGACTTTACATGAATACCAATAGGCATCTTATCTGCCTTAAGTTCAATCAGTTCACTGTTTCGGAAAAGATAGAGAGATATATTGGCACCTGAGTATTCAAGATTCATCTTCTCAAGGTCAATAATATAAAGGGCGACATCCATTCCATCCTGGCTTTCACCTTCTTTGCCCGTCTGGTGAAGGGATTTTATTACATGCGACCGGAGATCATTCAGGATCTCATCTGTATGAAATTCATCCTGTTTGCTTAATATTTCATTCAGGAAAGCGATGCCAAGCATGCTCATGAAGGCTCCGGGCACGCCATGTCCCGTGCAATCCGCTGAAACGCATATTACTTTCCTGTTCTTTTCAGTGATCCAGAAATAATCGCCGCTGACAATATCTCTTGGGAAATAGACTATAAACCGTTCCGGGATAAGTGTATCTATATAATCTCCCGGAGGCAGCAGTGCATGCTGTATCCGGCTTGCATATTGAATACTGTCTGTGATCTCCTTTTTCTGTTCAGTGATAAGAGTATTTTTCTGGGCCAGTTCATAGTTTACCTTTTTCTTCTGATTATTCTGCCGGATCAGCAACACAACAAGGCTCAAAACTGAAAACAGTCCAAAAATGAAGAAATAGATAATTATTTTTTGCTGTCTCACTTTTGACTGGCTCAATGCAGATTGGGTTGTGAGAAGCTGGTTGTCTTTCATGACAACATCGGTCTCATATTTTACCTGCATCTCACTGATCATATCCACAGTTTCTTTCCTGTTGATAGTATCCTTGATAGCACTACGCAGTTTATAATATTCAAGCGCTTTCTGGTAATTATTTAAGCGGGCATATACTTCAGAAAGGTTTTCATAAATATCTTTGATGGTCTCTTTAATATCAAGTTCAAGGGCAAATCCAAGGCTCTGGTTAAGATAATTAAGTGCTCTGTCATATTGGCCTTTATAATTGTATATTGTCCCGATCCTGAGTAATGAATTTGCAATTTCATTTGCATCGTTTAATTCTTCACTTATTGTCAGGCTTCTTTCAAAATAATCTCTTGCCATATCAAGTCTCCCGGAATACAAATAGGAGGTGCCTAAATTATTCAGGGTTTTAGCCAGTCCCGGACGGTCGTTAACCTGTTCACGGATTTCCAGGGCTTGCTGAAAATAATCAAAAGCATTAGAAAATAATTGAAAATATTTATCGGATTTTTTTATAATGACAGAATCCTGGTAGTTTGCTCCGAAAATTGCAGTAAGGGAATCAGAGGCTATTCTTGAATAGACAATACCAATATTGTTTAATGTGTTTCCAACTTCCCTCTGGTCTCCCATTTGTTTGCTTATCTCCAGCTTTTTGAAATGATTTTCAAGTGCTTTATCATAAAATTCCTGAGTCAGATAAATAGTGGCCATTCCATTATAAACAGCTGCAATACCCTGGTTGTATTTGTATTTTTCCAAAACCGGAAGTGCTTTCTGGTAATACTCAATAGCTATATCATATTTTGCCAGGTAAAAATATGAATTGGCGATATTGATATCTAAATGAGCAGCTCTGAAAGGATTACCCTGCGCAATTCTCAGGCGTTTTGCTTCTTCATAATTTTGGATGGCTTCAGTAAAATTTCCCTGAGCAAAATGTATACCTCCAATACTGGAGTAGATCAGCGATTGGGTATTTAAATCTTCTGCTTTCTGTGCAATCTCTTTTGCATTGTTGAACTTAACCAGAGATTCCTGAATATTTCCGGATTTTCGTAGATTATCAGCCTGTTCAAATTCCACTTCCCCCTGTATTTTTAAGTCTTTGATCTCCCTGGCAATATTAAGTGCCCGGGAAAGGGATTCATCAGAACGGACATAATCCCTCTGGAACGAATAGGAACGGCCTATCCTGTAGAAAGCATCTGCCTGGCCTTTATTATAGCCTTCATTTTCACTGACTTCAAGGGCTTTTTCGAACATTTTAAGGGCTTCATTATCCTGACCGATTGCTTCATACATATAACCCTTGTTAATGTATGCGGAAGTTTTAAGCTCGATATCATTCAGATCTTCTGCAATTGATATTGCTTCATCAGCTAGCTTATGGCCGCGTGTATTATCCAGTCGTGCTATTTCGGTGGACAGGGTTTTCAACAATTCGAAACGCACTCTCCCGGTGGCAGAGGGCAATAAATTATCCAGGCTGTCAATTTTTGCCGGGTCCTGAGCAAATAAGTTAGAGCTGAGGATAAACAGCAATGAGATCAGGAAGGAAAATATTTTAGTCTTTTCAGACATTCTTTATATATCTAACAAAAAAATGATAACCATCAAAAATATAAATAATCAGCTTTAAAAATTCACTTATCAGACTGTTTATTTAATATCAAAATATAGTTCAATTATATTGCATTAATATTTAATAATATACACCCTGTGCCTTGTAACCTGTACCTCTCTTCCGGGTTATATTATCCAGTGAAATAACCTTGTCAGCTTAATAGAAATTTTTCTTAACCATAAAGACGAATCTAAATTCCCGTGTTCCCTGCGATTCAATTCATTTTTCTTCTTATAATTACGGATAACCAGAAACACTACCAGCCCACATACTGGAACAAGAATGATTATGAAGAACAGGATGACAATCTTCTGCTGTTTTAACCTTGCATCACTCAGCTGCGACCGGACGATCAGTAACTCATTTGCTTTAAGAATATTCTCAGTCTCGAATTTCACCTGGATCTCAGCCATCATTTTAAGCGACTCCTGTCTGGATATGGAGTCTTTCATATCGCTGAACAGTTTGTAATATTTAAGAGCCTGGTAATAATCGTTTTTCTTTTCGAAAATATCAGAGAGGATCTTGTAAATATCCTCCATAACAGCTAAAAGATCTGCCTGTGTGGCAAATTGCAGGCTCTGATTCAGGTAATTTATTGACATATCGTACTGACCTTTGTAGTTATAAACCTGGCCAATTCTCATCAACGTAAGGGCAAGTTCTGCTGTATTATTCATTTCCTGACTCAAAGCCCTTGCTTTGTCAAGGTTTTCCATTGCGATATCCAGCTTCCCGGAGTGCATATATGCCGCTCCAATGTTTCCAAGAGTTGTAAGCAGTCCGGGACGGTCATTTAAATTGTTTCGAATTTGCAGTGACTGGTTATAATAGTCAAGTGCTTTTGAATATGTATTGAGATACCTGTCAGATTTTTCCCTTATCACTACATTCTCATAGTCGGGTCCCAGAATTTCAGAAAGAGAGTCATAGGTCATTTTTTCATAAACATTGCCAATGTTGTTCAGTGTATTACCTACCTCTTTGAGATTTCCCGTTTCCCTGCTTATTTCCAGTTTTTTAAAATGATCTTCAAGTGATTTGCCGTACAATTTCTGTTCAAAATAGATCACTGCCATTCCATTATATATTGAGGCAATACCTGCACTGTATTTTAGTTCCTCAAATACCGGAAGGGCTTTTTGATAATATTCAATGGCCATATCATACCTGGCCAGGTTAAAATAGGAATTAGCGATATTATTCTCTGTCTGGGCAGCACGCAGCCTGCTTCCCTGCCTGATGCGTAGTTTCCTTGATTCTTCATAATTGGAGATAGCCTGGTGATAATCTCCCATAGAGTAGTATATACTACCGATACTGCTGTAAACTGACCCCATAGTGCTTATATCGTCTGCTTTTTGGGCTGATTCAAGAGCCTGCCGGTAGTATGTAAGTGCTTCGTCAGTGCTCCCCGCCTGTCTCAGATTATCAGCCATCGAGGATACAACCTGTCCTTCGATTTTCAGGTTACCGGTTTCTTTTGCGAGCTGAAGTGCTTTTTCCAGATATTCAGCTGACATGGAGTAATCCTTCTGATAGGAAAATGATCTTCCTAATCTGAACAAAGCTTCTGCCTTCCCATCATCATAATTCTTTTCCTCACTGAGTTCAAATGCTTTCCGGAAGAAAGTCAAAGCAATTGAATCTTCATAGTTTAACTCATGGCAATAACCTTTATTGATGTATCCTGAAACTTCAAGTCTGATGTTATGTTTTTTTCTGGCCAGAGTTAATGCCTCGTCTGCCAGCTCCTGACTCCGGGCATAATCAATTCTGGCAAGCTCAACAGACAGGGCAGTAAGTATATCAAAACGGTCTTTTTTGTTTACAGATTCAAGCGCATTTTCCAGGCTGTCTATTTTCACCGGGTCCTGGGCATAAAGAACTGGTTGGGCAATAAAAATCACACCAAAAAGCAGGCAATATGACAGCTTTTTACAAAACATACCGGCCTAATCTATGTAAAATATTGAATATTACCAAAATATGATATTAACTATCCTGGGGTTTCGAAGCAACCTCTTTTACAGAATTATAGTCTTTATAAAAAGCATAGGGCCGGGAGCATGGAGGATAAATCTGAATCGAAAATCGAAAAAACGAAAGCCGAAACAAATACGAAAAACTAAAACCGATATTTCTCGATGAACGAATGATTTTATTTGACGAACGAATTGTTCACGAATATTAAGTTAGACAGAACCATTTTATCTTATAAATAAGAATTAGTTCATTAACAAAAGGATAAATTAATGATGGTAGATGATTTAAAATCGTCTGAAGTCCTCATATACAGGGAATT
>JBGPAO010000044.1:0-14038 GCA_041480755.1 Bacteroidia bacterium | reverse complement strand
ATTATTAGCACCAATATTTATGTTCCCCTGGGTTAATGTAAGGGTGTTACTAACTATAACATTTTTCAGTAAAGTAAGCCCGTTGGCAATTTTATTAATTACCAGGTTATAAAAAGTCTCATACGCAGCTGCAATGTTTAAAGTCTGAGAGTTGGCTCCACTAAATGTTACTGTCCGAGTTCCCTCATTAAAAGTTCCATTATTTATCCAGTTTCCAGCAATTGTAATGTCATAACTATTTGCAACATCAAATATTACATTACTATTATCAACCGTTAAATTACCATTAATAACCAGATTATTTAAAGAACTTTTTGTACCTGTACCAGATAATTTCAGATGATAATATCCATTAACTGGAGTAATGATATTTTGAACACCGCTACGATCATATTCAAATGTATTATTGCTTTCTTCGGCATGAAGCCTTGTATCAAGATCAAATGTCGCTCCACCAAAGTACCAGATGGCCCCGGATCTATTATAAAAATCACTTTCATTGGTAATATTTGAAATTGTACCTGCTAAATCAATTGTACCAATATTATTTAATATCAAATTGCCTGAAAAGCCTCCGGCTACTCCCAAACTCCCATTAATGTTCAGATTCCCTGCAAGGTTATTGGTAATATTTATATTCGGGTTCCATTTATATACGGTTTTAAAATTGTTTCCATTTTGATTTATATATAAATTACTATTAATAGTTATGGATGAAGAACCTGAGATTGTTATATCTCCCTGGAAATTCGCTAAATTCAGATTGGTAATATTGAACGTTCCGTCTGAAATAATATTCGCGTCTCTCCATTGATCATCAATTACAACATTCGCGATAAGTCCATTCCTATTTAAAATACCTCCACTCTTAACTTCAAGTTTCCCACCATTCTCAATGTATAAATTAACATTCGTTGTTGTCCACCGTAATGTTCCTCCGTTTTCAATTATAATATTATTGGCATATGCATCTGCTGTAATACTAACCACGGGAGTGGGGGGTGATTGGATAACAACCGTATTTAGAGAGTTTGGTGTACAACCACAGGATCCTCCCGTTCTGGTATATGACCAAATCGCTCCATTATTCCAGCTTCCACTTAATATAGCATATAAAGTATCCTGCTCATTAATTTTAATATTGTCTATGAAGTGATGTTCATCCACATCACCATTTCTCATCCTTATAATAACCTGAATACTATCCCCGGATAAATTACCTACTGAAACTGTTTTATATGCATCTCCATTGAAATTATCACTTTCCATATGCCACAAAACTTCCGGGCTGTTATTAATCCTGTAATAGAGAGAAATAGTATCCTGTCCAGGATCCAAAACGCCGCCTGACTTAATATCAACTGATATATATACACCTGAATAAGATGAAATATTAATAAATCTTGATAGCCAGGTTCCAGCTCTAACTAAATTATTGCCAACAAACTCATGGTTGCCTCCGTTATCTTCGACCTGGAATGTTCCTGAAGGAGGTGGGGGTACAGGTGGAATAGATGTCCATTGTATAGGAATATCAGTACTTTGGGTTGCTCCAACTGGATCTGATTGAAAGTCTTCACTCCAGATGAGCTGTGCTTTGGTTTCATTGAAGGTAAAGAAGGCAAAAATGAATATCAAACTTTTTAATATCCGGAATAACGCTCGAAGATTTTTTTCGTGAATTTTTTCTGAAGAATACGATATGTTGTGTGTTCCGTTGATCATTAAAAACTGGATGCTTCAGTATTTTCTTATAATACAACAAAATGCCCTCTTGATCTCTTAATCTTTTTTTTAAAAGATCGACAGGTATTTATTTTTATGTCATTAAAATCTCTTATTTAATGCCTTCCGGCATTTCAGAATGATGTAAAATTCTGATCGTAACCAATAATAAGTATTATCCTTAACTTTTATAAACCTTGGTATAACTATAACTTATTTATGACCAATAAAAACCTCTACAAGTTGCACCAATCTGAAAAATTAGCGGTTTAAATCAATTTTTTTATGTATTTCTGATAAAAGTTCTTAACAATCAAATATCTAGTCTTCTACGTGTTAGATAATAAAAAAGTTTGTCACAACTTACTTAAAATTAATTATTTTCACCAAATATCCTTTACTGTCCGTAAATTTCTTTAAGGACTCCTATGGACCTCAGCTTTCCAAAATCCTGAATATGAAATTGATAATAATCTAATAACGAGTCTGTTAGTTGACTCCTGAGACTATGATCGATCTTTAGCGATTGAAGATTACTGAATGATTTCTTAAATAGCTGATGAAAAGTTTTGCTAATCTCCTTGTTTAATAAATATGGATGGATTTGCTCAATTCCCATAAATTGTCCGTTCCTGAGATCAAAATAACAATTGTGATCCGAATAATTATTTACTGGAGAGAATCCCAGGTATTTAGCGAACTGAACCAGAAATAAGATGTGAAAAAGACCGTAATGCTTTTCCGATGTGTCAAGCCATTGTATAGAATTTACAAGAAACTCAAATAGTTCCTGGTTAGCCTCTTCTTCTTTGAGTGATTTATATAATACCTCAGCAATAAACATAGCCTGTGTACTTTTATTCAGATCGAAAGGAAGAGTCCTGAAAGGAATAAATTGACTGAATTCTTTTATGCGGTGTAGTTCTCTGTAAGGTTTGTGATAAACTTCCATCTCAAGAAAAAATAACGGCTGAAGCATATTTGCACGATGCTGCCCTTTTTTTCCCCTTACATTATTGATAAGATACGATTGCCTCCCATGCAAATCAGTATACATATGTACTATGGCGCTGCTTTCTTTGTATTTTATATGATGAAGTACTATCCCCCTGACCTTTATAAGCATAAAACGCCTTTTTATAAATATCGTTATCCTGCAAAATAAAATAAATCTTTGATTGTTCAACAGATAAGTTATTAATACCTCAGAAGGAGAACAACTAGAGTGTATGAAAGAAGTCGAGAAGTTAAAAGAAGATTATTATTAATACAATTCTTACTAATACGACAAGTAAGACAGTTGATCTTATGAGATTAGTGAAAAGTGTAATCTTTGAACCTTCAAACCTTGTAGTCTTGTAACCCAGCGCCCGTGTGACCCTGTAACCTTGCAACCTGTAACTTGTGACCTGCAACTTTTTCAATTTATAACCAGCAGCTTCGTAACAAAGGTCTTCCCCCCATCCTCATTTGTGCAGAAAACCAGATAAACTCCGGTGCCTACTTTTCTGCCGTCAAAATTTCGCCCATCCCAGAGGGCCTGACCTCCCAAGGAGGTGGTCTCATAAACAATATTACCGCTTATATCAGTGATTTTTATATTTGCTTCTCCAATCAGCCCGGTAATTACAATATCACCTTTAAAGTCCTCTCTCACCGGATTGGGATAAACATATACCTCCGTGAAGTTATTATTGGGCTCTGTGGCAGAGCTTTTGTACGACACTATTCCCATATCTGTCCCGAAAAATACCTCTCCCGTTTTCCCATCAATCGCAATGTCCTGGATATTATTAGACAACATCGGGCTGTTTTCTTTTGTGAAATTATGTATCTGAAACAGACCATCTTCTGACATAAGAAATGCTCCAGCCCTGGCAGTTCCTACCCATTTCCGATTAGCTCCATCGACCGCGATTGCGGTGACAGTCTCTGTACCAAGCAAAATATCTGCCAGGCCGGTCCCGTCATTCCTTGGAACGATAATTTGCTGTCCGTAGAAAACCCCGGGATCAAAAACCCTGTATGGATTATAATATACAACTATGCCTTTATCGGTTCCAAGCCAGATATTCCCGTTTCTGTCTTCAGCAAAAGAAAAGACATTATTCGTAATGACTTTATTGTTTATGTCTACAACATCAAGCTTCTTGTAATGATCATCATTATTGTCATCCAGGGTGCCATTAACATCAAATACAAACAAACCTTTGTTACCAACAAGCTGAACCCATTTCTGATCAGCACTTGTAATTATTATCCTGCCAATCCTGATGCCACTTATCAGCCTGTTAAAATCAAAGCTTTTCCAGTTTCCATCAGATTTCATTACAGAGATGGGTTCCGGAACTTCGGAATTGGTCATCCAGAGGTTTTTATCTCTGTCAAATGCTATTCCTCCCAACCTTACATATGGACCGCTCGATAAAATATTCTGAAGAGTGCTGTTGGCATTCGTATAAACTTTAATTATTTCCAGATCCTGTATTTCAAGTAATCCGTACCCCCAGGAACCGGCAAAAAAATGATTATTGAGATCAGGATCCGCAGCAAGACTTATAACATCCTTATAATTCGTTTCCTTCAATCCCGACCAGACACCGTTATCAAAAATATTTACTTCAGCATTAGCCCAGAGATTTTGCCAGGAACGAGTGTCTCCTCCTGCAGCAACAAATAGTCTATTATTGTCATAGAGAAGTGTCATCGCTCCATTTGTGATAGGCCCATTCGGTACAAATATTTCTTTATTCGATGATTCTGTATTCAAAATAAGCCCTTCTATTTCATCTGCAATCCATAATTTATTATCCTTATCCATTATGCCATGAAATGGCCTTGTGGAAGGGAAATGCCTGATCCTATCTTCATTTTTATCAAAAACATCTGTCATCCACAAATTTGAAATAATCATGTGATCATTCCTGACCTCAATTGAACGGGTACGGTTAAAAGCTACTTTAGAAAACTGCGTCCAATTGGTACCGTCATATCTGTATATAGTATCTGTACCGCTGACTTCATTATAATAATTGGTATAGATCCTCCCATCAAAATACCTGATATGATTAAACGTCTTATTATAATTTGGTATATCTGTTATTCTTTTCCAGTAATTATAGTCGATCAGATTCGGACTGTTAATGTCAGCCATGTAAAGCCCGTCATCAGTAGCAGCTATAAAATATTGGCCGTCAAATGCAAGGCCGTTGACGGATTTATAACTGCTGTTTTCACCTATCAGATATGTATCGCGGATTTCCATTTTATCCAGATTGATAATAACTATTCCAAATCCGCATGAAAGATATGCACTGTTATCAAGGAACATAATATCGTTTATAGTCTTACTGGCAGTAATTTGTTTCCTTTTGATATCAGGAATATTATAAATCGTGTTGCCTTTGATCAAATCAATATTTGTATTGGAGTATGCAATTACCAGTATATCATTTTCAGGAGAATAATTCAAACAACTGATTTCAACATCTGATAAGCCATCAATCCTGGTGAACTTATTCAGGGTATTATCTGCTTTATCATAGTAGAATAACCCGCTTCGGGTGGCACAAAATATTCTATCACCTGCTTCTGTGACATATATCGCTTGCGAATATGGCAAATGAGTTCTCCATTCACCAATTGTAAGTTGAGCATCCAATGTCTGACTCAGTATAAAACAAGTGCTAAAAATCAATAATAATATAATTGATCGCCGCATAGGAATAAGTATCATCATTATATACGCATCATTCTCAAACTTATTTTAAAAATCGTCATCTTTTTTATTAATAAGGTTCCACTGCAATATGTTGATATCTAATAATCTGTAATGCGCAACCTTGGAATCACCCAATATTGAGATTATTTGACATTGAAACTTTGAAACCGTGCAATCTGCAATTTGTAACTTGCAACCCTGTGATCTTGAAGCCTTGTGACCTTGAGGCCCTGTAACCTTGAAGCCTTGCAACCTGTAAACTTTGTACCCTGCCTTCCTCTCTGATGAACATGAGTAATTTTTGTTTCTAAATTGTATTTTCAGTTTTCCTGATTAGCAGAAATTCCGCTAGCTTACTTATGGCCATTGCTCTGTGACTGATCTTGTTTTTCTGCTGCAATGTCATTTCAGCAAATGTTTGGTTGCAGTCATCAGGCTGAAAAACCGGATCATATCCAAAACCATTTGCTCCCTTCTTTATCTCTATTATCTGGCCGTTAACAATACCTTCAAAAAAGAACTTTTTCCCATCCAGAATCAATGCAATGACTGTCCTGAACCTGGCCTTCCTGTTCTCCCGGTCTTCCATCAACCTGAGTAATTTCCTGATATTTGCTTCGGAAATATCTTCACCCTCTTTCCTTTCGCCTGTAAAATCTGCAAAGCGCGCAGAGATTACTCCAGGTTGTCCATTAAGTGCTTCAACTTCAAGCCCGGTATCATCAGCAAAACAATCTGCTTGAAATAATTGATATATCTTCATTGCCTTCTCTTCAGCATTACCTTCAATACTCTTTTTAATTTCAGGAATATCTTCATGATAGCCCATTTCATCAAGATTAAGAATTCTGAATTTATGTCCTATCAGATGTTGTATTTCTCTGATTTTATTTAAGTTATGCGTGGCAAAAATTAGCTCTTTCATCCTTCACTAATAAAAACCCCAGGTCGAAGCCTGGGGTATAGATGTTGCGAAAGTTATAGGTGTTGCGAAAGCAATAGATTTTGTGCAATTAATAAAAATAAACAGATCATCCGCCTGTTGCGCTGAAACCACCGCCAATTAGGCCAGGTCGTGGATTGATGCACATTACAGGTATCTGGTATTTGTTTGAGATGATCATCTGTTCCTGAGCGCCAATTACATAATCTGCAAAACCAATGTTTTTTGTAGTCATAATAAGCAGTAAGTCAGCTCCGCTATTATGGGCATATTCGATGGTCTCCGTAACAAAATCCCTTTTCCCCGGTGCAGTTTCAATTTCATAAGGAATCAGGTTATTGTCAAGGAATTTTTTTGTAAACATCAGATTGGAATGAATCCCTTTAACAAACTTTGGATCACTGGTTTTTGTTTTTATTATAAAAAATTTGGAGCGATAAAGACGTGACACATAATACATCCAGTTAATTTTTTCTTTGTTTTCCTTTCTGAAATCCAAGGGAAAGACAATTTTCTCATACCCGTGAGTGGCCGGGGGTGCCTGAACTACTATAAACGGGACTTTTGATCCGGCAATGACTTTAAGTGCCCAGCTTCCTATAAGCTTTTGCATACCTTTCATTCCATGTGTCCCCATGATCACTACCTCGGTATTAAGCTCGGTGGCAACTTCAGCTATGGTGGTAAAAATATTACCAACCTTGACAAGAATCAAAGGCTTAACCTGAAATTTTTTCCTTGTTTCTTCAACTACATCATTTAATTTTTTTGTTGCCTCTTCAATTTCTTTTTCCTTTTTTACTATATGGATAAGTTCAACATCCTTATTAAGGAGTTTACCGAGCTGGATGGCATGCTCAAGGGCAAATTGGGATTTGTCCGTAAAATCCCATGTCACCATGATCGTTTTTTTGGCTGCTGTTTCCATTGAGTCAGATTTAGATTTTATTTAAGTATTACTTTAATTCTTAAATTTGTCTGATACTGCAAATGTGCATTTTAAGATTCACAAGTTATGAATTTTCTATGCAAGTTGTCCAAGTTTGGAATCATTTTTTTTTGTGCAGCCTTTTACAATCAATTTAGTCCAAATATCCTTTTAGCTCAGAATAAGGAACTTGGACTTGCATACATTCAGAACATTACACCATTTTCTGCTCCTGATATTATACATTACAACTCTATCGTTCAGGATTCAAAAGGATTTCTTTTTATTGGTGGAAATAACGGTGTACTGAGGTATGATGGCACTTACTGGCAACAATTAAATTTACCCGGACCTGTTTCAGTTTGTAATGATCAGGCTGGTAAAATAATTGCTCAGGGAAAAAATTATTTCGGCATTATCGATTATCTGGCTGATGCTTCTATGCATTTTACCAGTCTCTATAATTCCGAAAACGACTATGACAATCCAATTGGTATAATAACCAGAATTTGGCCTTTGCATGAAAACTTAATATTGCAAACTTCCAATGGTATTTTTACATGGAATTCCGGTAAATTAAATCCTGTGAGTGTTCCCGAACTGCCCGGGGCTGTGCTTTGCAAAGGTGATTCACTTATAATGCATATCCCGGGATACGGATTATATTCTATGTATAATTCTGTTATTCGGCCTGTAACATTGGGAGAAAGCCTGGCTGAATTACATGTAACTGATATTATAGACTTTAATGATCAGCTTCTTATTTATACTGAAGAAAGGGGATTTCTCATTTTTTCAAATGGGAAATTAGAAAATTTTAATTCGGGGATAAATCGATTTCTTACTGATAATGGATATTATTCTGGAATTTATGACAGGAAAGGAAATTTCATTTTTTCAACAGATAATGGAAGCCTTGTTTTATTTGATCCGATTAATGAAACCGCGCATTATTATCATGTTGATGAAGGATTGCCCGGTACCAGTATAAATGACATTTATGAAGGGAAATCAGGAAATCTCTGGGTGCTTTACGATTTCAACCTTTCCCGGATTGAATGGCCGTCAGCATTCAGCTTTTTCGATTACAGAAATGGACTCTCCGGGAATGTTAATGGGATTACCCGGTTTGATGAACATATCTATACGTCTACTTCAAACGGAATTTATATTCTTGAATCAGCAGATCAAAGCAACTCCCGGTTTACCGTTTCAAAGTTCAAAGAAATTAATAATTCCGGTTTTAACTGCGGCCAGTTGCTGGACTGCGGTAAAATTCTGCTCGGGATATCAGAAAAAGGAATAATCAGCATCACGGATAATGAAGCCATTCTGATTTACTCTGGCCAAATAAATACACTTTACCAGCTAAAATCGAATCCGGAAATTATACTGGCTGGTACTAATAATGGAATTGTCTCCCTTGATATATCTTCCGTAAAGTATGTCTCTGCTCCGGTTGCTGCCAATTTTTCTCTTCAAGTCCGGGATATCGCCGAGACAACTGATAGTTCCTTATGGATAAGTTGCGGCAATGGAGGATTATTCAAAATTTCACTTGCAAACGGACTTTCGGGCAATATGCCATACGCCAGTTATGATACTGCAAACGGTCTTCCTGATAAAAATAATTGGATCACAATGGAAGAGGCTGATAACAAATTGCTCTTTTCAACAAATAAGGGATTTTATTATTTTGATAAAGCCGCAAACAGATTCCTTTCGTATTTGCCTCTCAGGATTGATGCCTTTCAGGGGAAAGAAATAACGGTATTTCCATTATCAAAAGATTATGAAAATAATCTTTGGCTTAAAGTTGGCCGACAGGGAACCAATGAAACAGAAATATGGAAAGCCGTTTACTGCTGTGCCGACAGTTTTGAATTATCCCTTTTTAATATCAGGCGGTTTAGAGACCAGGTGGTCCGTGCAATTTATGCCGAACCTGATGGGATTGTATGGATAGGTTCACAGGATAAACTTATCCGATATGATACAAGGTCATTTGATATTTCTGACCAGGAGATCAGTGTGCACATATATAAAATAGATATCAGTAATGAGAATCACATCATTCCTGATCCGACTATTTCACAGACAGATCAATTTGAAAACAAACCGGTAAAAATCAGATTTTCGCAGAATACTGTTCGTTTCAATTATGTTTCAACTGCATATTCAGGAGAAGGAAAAGGACTTTTTCAGTATTGTCTGGACGGATACAATAATATATGGTCGGAATGGAGTGTTCAGGGTTTTACTTTTTATAACCGTCTTCCTCCCGGAACTTATACTTTCCATGTCAGAAATCAGGATATTTTTGGTAATATTTCGCCGCCAGATAATTTTATTTTCCATATTTCAGTTCCTCTTTTATTGAAATGGTGGACAATTCTGATATATCTCCTGGTTATTCTGACAATTATATATTTCCTGCGCAGGTGGAAAATCTATCGTGATTTTCAGAATAGGTATAAACTGGAAGAGATAATCAGTGAACGGACGGAAGCCCTCCTTAAAGAAAAGGAAAAATCTGAAAACCTGATTGCTAATATTTTGCCCAAAAATACAGCTGATGAGTTAAAATTAACCGGGAAAGCTACATCCAGTAAATTCAAAATGGTGACCGTTCTTTTTGCTGATATACAGGGATTCACAAAAATAGCTGAACAGATGAATCCTGAAAAGCTGATAGATGAACTTGATAGGTTCTATTTCCAGTTCGATTCGGTGGTTGAAAAATATAATATTGAAAAAATTAAAACAATCGGAGATGCCTATATGGCTGCCGGAGGTATACCTGTAAAGAACCGGACTAATCCTGTGGAAGTTGTGCTGGCTGCACTTCAAATGCAGCAACATATGAAGGAACTGAAAAAGACCAAAACCGATATCTGGGATCTGCGAATTGGTATTCATACCGGATCAGTCATTGCAGGAGTTATTGGCCAGAAGAAATTCTCTTATGACATCTGGGGCGATACTGTCAACACAGCAAGCAGGATGGAGTCTTCCGGAGAAATTGGTAAAGTAAATATATCTGCTACTACCTACGAGCTGGTTAAAGACTTCTTCATTTGTCAATACAGAGGTAAGATGCCGGTAAAATATAAAGGTGATATTGAAATGTATTTTGTAATAGGCATTAAACCAGAATTTCAGGTTGATAATGATGTGACGCCCAATGAGGAGTTTAAAATTCAATTACAGGGATTCAGACTTTTGGATCTCGAAGAATTCATTATTCAAAAGTTGAAAAATGAGCTTCCGGATACGCTTTATTTTCACAACGCACAGCATACATCTCATGTACATTATCAGGCAGAACTTCTTGGAAGATCAGAAAATGTTTCTTCCGAAGAACTTCTGTTGATTCGTTCAGCAGCCCTCTGTCATGATATAGGTTATATCGATACTGTTGCAGGCCATGAAGAAAGGTCTGTGGAAATGGCACGTGAAATATTACCTTTATACAGGTATACTGAGGATCAGATAGATGTGATCTGTAAGCTTATACTGGCTACGCGTATGCCTCCTAATCCCACAAACCTCATGGAAAAAATAATTTGTGATGCTAATTTTGACCATATTGGAAGGGTTGATTTTCTTATAGAATCTGACAGACTTTTCCAGGAATACAGAACCTTTGGAAAAGCCAGTTCAAAAAAAGAATGGAACGAATTGCAGATTAATTTTCTGAAAAAAATTGACTTTTTTACCCCGGCCGCACAAAAAATGCGTGAAGCAACCAGGGAACAACAAATCGAAAATATAATCAAGTTTTCATAAAGCATGGAGCTGGGGGCGGAGAGCGAAGAGCTGAGGGCAGAGAGAGCAGAGCATGGGGCATGGAGTATGGTGAATGGGGATTTAAAGAAGATTGGAAACGTTGCCGATACTGATATTTGATCTGAATTTGAATTGCGAGTCTATGGTTTATGCTTAATTTTGTTAAATCTTGTTATGGGTTGTAATTTTTGATTTTGATAGACTTTAAGCTGTAAACCTTAAACTTGTAACCTGTAACCTGCGACTTGTAACATTTTAATGTAAAACCTTTAACTCAAAGAAATAAACAAAGCATTTTTATGGTAAAAGAAATTGATTGGAAGAATCTGCCTTTTGGGTATACCCAAACAGATCACAATGTAAGGTGTTACTTCAAAAATGGAAAATGGAGTGAACTGGAAATATCTTCTTCTGAATTCATCTCGCTGCATATGGCTGCCACAAGTCTTCATTATGGACAGGAAGCTTTTGAAGGACTTAAGGCATATATGGGTAAAGATGGGAAAATAAGGATTTTCAGATGGAAAGATAATTCACAACGGCTTGCGTCAAGTGCCAGGGGAATAATTATGGCAGTTGTCCCGGATGAAATTTTTCATCAGGCAATTATTAAAGCCATAATGCTCAATAAAAGATTTGTTCCGCCATACGGAACCGGAGCTACTTTATATATCCGTCCTGTATTATTTGGATCCGGCGCCGAAGTCGGCGTGAAAGCCGCCAAAGAATATTGTTTTGTGGTATTTGTCGCACCGGTCGGACCTTACTTCAAAGAAGGATTTAAACCGGTTGAAATGATGATTTGCCGGGGATATGATCGTGCAGCACCTTTAGGTACAGGCAACATCAAAGTAGGTGGAAATTATGCTGCCAGTCTTATCTCACTTGAAAAGGGGCATGAAAAGGGTTTCGCTTCCGTTATCTATCTCGACGCCAGAGAGAAAAAATATATTGATGAATGCGGTCCTGCTAATTTCTTCGCAATAAAGGGAAATAGTTATATAACACCTGATTCTTCATCAATCCTTCCATCTATTACCAATAAAAGCCTTATGACCCTTGCCGGTGACATGGGAATGAAAGTTGAAAGGAGGCCGATGCTTGTTGATGAACTGGCTGATTTTGATGAAACAGGCGCTTGCGGTACTGCAGCTGTAATCACTCCTATCAGGAAGATAGTTGATCCCGATATGAACCGTGTTTTTGAATACTGTGAAGATGGTAACCCCGGACCCGTCACTACGATATTATTTAACAAACTTACTGCCATTCAATTCGGCGACGAACCTGATATTCATGGATGGATTGAAATCGTTGGATAAATAAATAGCATAATCCCGAATTTTATATCTTTGCAGTCTCAAAAAAAGCTACATGAAAAAAAGGGAGAGTGGTATCAGCAGAAGCAGATTAAGAAGTTCGTACCTTACCTCTATAATTAGCATCTCCCTTGTCCTGTTTTTGTTAGGTTTGGTTGGATTATTGTTGCTGAATGCCAAGAAATTATCGGATCATGTCAAAGAGAATATTGGCTTTTCCATTTTTCTTAAAGAAAATATCCGTGAAGTCGATATAATAAGGCTGCAGAAAAGACTGGACGCAATGCCTTTTGTAAAGTCGACTGATTATGTTACCAAGGAAGAAGCAGCAAAAGAATATCAGCAGGAGTTAGGTGAAGATTTCACAGAATTTCTTGGCTATAATCCCCTCCCGGCTTCTATTGAAGTCAGATTTATCGCTAGCTTTGCAAATCCTGACAGTATTGCCCGGATAGAAAAAGAAATACTGAATTGGGATGAGGTCAGCGAAGTATTTTATCAAAAATCCCTTATTCATCTTGTGAATGATAATATCCGGAAAATCAGTTTCATAATTCTTGCTTTCAGCGGATTATTGTTTCTTATAGCTCTGGCTCTCATAAATAATACTATCAGGCTTTCGGTCTATTCTAAACGATTTCTTATCAAAACCATGCAGCTTGTGGGTGCAACGAAAGCTTTTATCCGGAGACCATTTCTTAAAAAAAGCACCACTCATGGGATATATGCGGCAATAATTGCACTGCTGTTGCTCGCAGCAGTAATTTATTTTGCACAAAAAGAGTTACCAGGAATTGTCGGCTTCAGCGATCCTGAAATCCTGGCAATACTTTTTTGCAGCGTAATTGTACTCGGCATTATTTTTAACTGGATCTCTACATTTTTTGCGGTCAATAAATACCTCAGAATGAGATCAGATGATTTATATTACTAATCACGAAAAATTCATGGCAAAAAAGAAAACAGAACAGGAAAAAAAACCGGACTTCCCCCTTCAAAAAGAGAATTATATTCTTCTTATAACAGGATTTGTAATAATTATTATCGGATTCCTGCTTATGATTGGGGGAAAAGCAGAAAATCCCAATGAATTTAATCCCGATATATTCAGTTTCAGAAGAATCACACTTGCTCCAATTATTGTGCTGGCAGGTTTTATCTTCGAGATCTGGGCGATTATGAAAAAGCCCAAAGAGACAGAAGAATAGCGAATAAGAATGAATTGGACAGAAGCTTTGATTCTGGGTATTATCCAGGGACTGACGGAATTCCTTCCTGTGAGCAGCAGCGGGCATCTGGAACTTGGGAAAGCCATATTTCATCTAAGCGCAGAAGATGATATGACTTTTGCAGTTGTTGTCCATGGTGCAACAGTCTTGAGTACAATTGTCGTTTTTTATAAAGAGTTGGGAAGCCTCCTCTTAAACACTTTTTCATTCAGATGGAATGACTCGACAAAATATGTACTTAAACTTATCATTTCTATGATTCCTGTTGTTATTGTTGGATTTTTCTTCCGCGATTTCGTAGAGCAGTTTTTTACAGGCAATGTAGTATTCGTTGGCAGTATGTTACTAGTTACGGCGGCCTTACTGATCCTCACCAGTTTTGCT
>JBGPAO010000043.1:0-14101 GCA_041480755.1 Bacteroidia bacterium | reverse complement strand
CAAATTTTAGTCATTTCTTCCAAGATACTCCTGCAGTGTATCGATGTACTCTTCAAATTTCTTTATCCCAAGTTTTGTAATCCTGCAGATTGTCTGGGGGTAGTTGCCTTTGAATTTCTTTTTAACCTCGATATACCCTGCTTCTTTTAATTTATTTATCTGAATGCTCAGGTTCCCGGATGATGCCTGAGTTTGCTCTTTCAGATAATTAAATTCTGCATGGTCGGCTGTCATGAGTACAGACATAATAGCCAGGCGAAGCTGGGAATGCAAAACCGGATCAAGATCTCTGAACATTATATTAGTCTTTCGCTGTTTTTAACAGATACCCGGGAATAAGAAAACCCAGTACCAATGAAATTGCAAAAACCAATAACTGACTTAAAGGAGGAACAAAAATACTTATAACAGAAGCGACTGCAAACAATATTCCGCCTGCAATCAATGGTTTGAAACGAATCATCATACCTGAAATAAAAGTTGCCATGCCTGTTACTGCAAGGATATATGGCGTCGGATAGCTTTCGTAACGGTAACAAAACAGGACAAATAATACAAAAATTACTCCGGACGTCATCCACAGTGTGGTTATAATACGATCAAGATGGGTGATGACTGCATCTTTTTTACCTGTTTTATTTAAATATATAAATATAACGGCAAATCCTACTGCAACGAATATTCCCCATGCAATTGAACTTGCAATAAATATTTGTTCATACATTTTCCTGAAATGCAAATATCTTATTAAAAAATAATTTGTCAGGCTGGCAAAAGCCAGTAACCACCCCCAGAATAAATAATAGAACCCGTTTTCCTTTAAGTTTTTTCTCGAATTGAGAATTGATTTCCTGATGATCTGAATGCTCTCTTCAGGGGTCATCGATTTTTCATTTGTCTCCATATGATTTTATTTATAAACTTAACACAAATATAAATAAGTTTATATTATAAACCAAATATTTTTGTGTTTTTATTTAATTATTTTTATATTTTAATCCAATCTGTCATGAAAATAAAACTGGTCCTTTCAATATTTTTACTCTGCTATACCCTGGCACAGTGCCTTCAGGCACAGGATATTGAATATGCACGCCGTATTATAAGTGATCTCGCTTCTCCAAAAATGTATGGCAGAGGATATATAAAAGAAGGTGATTTTAAGGCCGCCAAATATATCAGCAAAGAATTTAAATCAATAGGATTGGACAATTATACCAGGAACTATCTTCAGCCCTTTTCTGTTTCTGTTAATACCTTCAACGGAATTATGGAACTTCAATTGAATGACCGGCCGCTGGTTCCCGGAAAGGATTGGCTGGTCAGTCCTGAAACACCCTCCTCTAAAGGAAAATATGAGACATACCCGATCAGATACAGTGATCTTGCATATGGTGAAAACTGGTTGAAGATCCTTGGACAATCATCCGGGAAATTTATTATCATCGATAAAACCCTGCCGGATGTGGATATTCTGAAAAAGGAAGATGAAGAGAGGATCAATGAAATCTTCAGATTTATGATCATGAATCCTGAATATCCGGCAGCAGGTACTATTTTATGTATTAATGATAAACTCAGCTGGAAAGGGTCCGCAGTTGAAGGATCAAAACCTTTCTTCATCGTAAACACAGATATTAATCCTTCTGAAATCAAGTCTGTTGGATTCAACATTAAAAATGTTTTTTATGAATCTTATCAGACAAACAACCTGATCGGTGTATTACCAGGCAAGCTATATCCCGATTCATTCATTGTGTTTACCGCTCATTATGATCACCTGGGAATGATGGGCAAAAAAATCCTGTTCCCGGGGGCAAACGATAACGCAAGTGGTGTGGCAATGCTCCTGAATCTTGCGCAGTATTATGGATCAGATGAAAACCGGCCCGATTATTCAATGGCTTTCATTGCCCTGGGCGCAGAAGAACTTGGAATCCTTGGCGCAAATTATTATGCTGATAATCCGGTTTTCCCGCTCAATAAGATTTCCTTCCTTATCAATATCGATCTTGCCGGAAATGGTGAAGATGGAATTACAGTGGTTAACGGAACAGTGTATAACAGGGAATTTGAATTACTGAAGAAAATAAACGACACTCATCAGTTCCTTTCCCAGGTTAAAGCCCGTAATGAAGCCTGTAACAGCGATCACTGCCCTTTTTATAAAAAAAAGGTGCCCTGTTTTTTCATATATACTATGGGCGGATCAACCGCTTATCATGATATAAATGATACCCCGGCCAGTCTGCCGCTCACTATGTTTGAAAATTATTTCAAACTGCTTAAATCATTTGCTGACAGCCTACAGGTCATTTACTGAAGAAATCATTTTTGTGCATTTCCGGATTGCTGAAATATCACAATGTCAGCAATGGTTGAAAAAAATTATAACTTTAATCCTGAAAACCTGCTTCTGAAACTCAAATATTCATCATATGTTTGATTCAAGAACTCTTGCAAAAATGATAGATCATTCCCTTCTTCATCCGACAATGACCGACCAGGATATTATTGATGGCTGCAACCTTGCAATGAAATATCACGTTGCATCTGTATGCGTTAAACCCTATGCAGTTAAAAAAGCACATGAACTTTTGCGCGGTTCTGATGTGCCGGTGGGAGCCGTAATTGGTTTTCCGCATGGTAACAGCGCAATTGAAGTTAAAGTATATGAAACTGAAATCGCTATCCGAGACGGCGCCACAGAAATAGATATGGTTATCAATATTGGTAAAGCTATCGGAGGTGACTGGAATTATATTGAAAAAGAGATCAGCGAGATTGCTAAGATCACTAAAAAACATAAAGCCATCCTTAAAGTAATATTTGAAAATGATTTTATGCCTGATGATGAACATAAAATCAGGTTATGCAGGATATGCAGTCAGATTAAGGTGGAATATGTTAAAACCTCATCCGGTTATGGTTTTGTGAAAGGTCAGGATGGTAAATATTCATATCGGGGTGCTACTGAACACGATGTTGAGTTGATGCGCAAAAACTCAGATCCTGGAGTGCTTGTGAAGGCAGCCGGAGGTATCAGAACTCTCGATGAAATGCTGAAGATGGTTGAAAAAGGTGCAACCCGTATCGGGGCAACAGCTACAAAAACCATCCTTGAAGAGGCTGTTCTCAGATTTGGTAAGTAGGGAACTGGTTTTCTGTTCTGGAGCCCCTGACTGTCAGTCAGGGATTAACTCACGCTTCACGTTAACCAGGTTAAGTTGAATAAACAAAATATAATTACTACTGTTATGAAAAGAACATTCGCATTATTCCTCCTCTTCATTGTCCTGATATTCATGAATTCATGCCAGGATAAAACCAGAAAAGCAGGCCATTCGGGCCATGAATTCAATGGGACATATACAGGTGAAAATCTTAACTATATCGCATTCCCTATCGGAGGTATTGGTGCCGGGATGGTATGCCTTGAAGGGACCGGGTGCCTGTCGCACATATCCCTGCGGCATCATCCTGACTTAAAAAATGAGCCTATGACATTCGCTGCTATTACAATAAAAGGGGACAAAAATATATCCAGGGTTGTAGAAGGGCCGGTTCCGGAATGGAAAATATTTGGTAAAGATGACAGTGGAAATGGGCTTGGCGGAACGACCTACGGACTTCCAAGGTTTGAATCGGCCAGCTTCCTTGCCAGATTTCCATTTGGGACTGTCACATTGACTGATTCAGAACTGCCGGTCAAAGCTTCAATTACCGGCTGGAGTCCATTTATCCCGGGAGATGAAGACAATTCAAGTCTTCCGGCCGGAGCATTGGAATACACTTTTTCCAATACCTCGGGAAAACCAATAGAAGCTGTATTTTCTTTCAATTCAGTAAATTTCATGCGTATTTACGTACCATCTGAATGGGGATCTTATGCTCCGGGTGATTGTATAAAAGATATTAAAAACGGTTTTATCCTTCATCAGGAAGGATCTGAGGATAATCCGCATCTTTTGGGTGATTTTGCTGTCTTCTCACCACAGGCTGATGTTGTAGTTGATCATTGCTGGTTCAGGGGTGGATGGTGGGATCCTCTGACTATGACATGGAAGAATATTGAGAATGCAACTCTTAATGATAATCCTCCTTGCGAAGGACATTCCCCTGGAGCATCCATTTATATACCTTTCAAACTTCAACCTGGTGAAAAGGTTACAATTCCCTTACTCTTTGCATGGTACGTTCCTGAATCAAATCTTACCCGTGGCGGCAGACCGGAAACGGCGAAAAAGTGCTGTGAAAATCCTGACAGCTGTCCGACCTCCTATGTTCCCTGGTATGCATTCCGGTTTAAAAACATAAACGACATTTCAGAATACTGGCAGACCAATTATGCGGATCTTAAAGAAAAATCAATGTTGTTCAGAGATGCATTCTATGCAATGGATCTGCCGCCAGAAGTAATAGAAGCAGTGGCGGCTAACCTGACCATCCTAAAATCAACAACTGTTCTGAGACAGCATGACGGGAAGCTCTGGTGCTGGGAAGGATGTTTTGAAAACCTTGGCTGTTGTCATGGTTCATGCACACACGTATGGAATTACGCGCAGGCTCTTCCGAATCTCTTCCCGACCCTTGAAAGGTCGTTGCGCAATACCGAATTCTTTATAAGCCAGAATGAAGCAGGTCATCAGACATTCCGTTCGAACCTTCCGATCTGTCCGACAGTGCATGATTTCTATGCAGCCTCCGACGGACAGCTTGGCGGGATTATGAAAGTTTATCGCGAATGGCAAATCTCCGGGGACAGGACCTGGTTAGAAAAAATATATCCGGAAGTAAAAGCCAGCATGAATTATTGCATTTATACCTGGGATCCAAAACAAAAAGGGGTAGTTGAGGAGCCCCACCATAATACATATGACATAGAATTCTGGGGACCGGACGGCATGTGTACCGGGTTCTACCTAGGTGCTCTTAATGCTATGATCAAAATGGGCAATGAAATGAATGATGATAATACGATGTATCAGAATATCCTGAATAAAGGAATAAGATTTCTGGAAGACAGCCTTTATAATGGTGAATATTTTTATCAGATAGTTAAAACCAGGGGACTGATAGCTCTTGATCCGGTTGAAACCTCAAGAAAATCAATAGGCGGGGAATATACGCCTGAAGCCATGGCAATACTTCAAAAGGAGGGGCCAAAGTACCAGTATGGCAGCGGTTGTATTTCTGATGGCGCACTTGGCTTCTGGATTTCAAGTGTATGTGGATTGGATGCGCCTGTCGATATTGAAAAAATTAAAAGCCATCTTAATTCTGTTTATAAGTATAATATGAAGCATGATTTATCCGATCATGTCAATCCGCAAAGGCCGGGTTATGCCATGGGGCATGAGGGAGGCCTGCTCTTATGCACCTGGCCAAAAGGAAATCAGCCTTCGCTTCCCTTTGTATACAGCAATGAAGTATGGACCGGCATTGAATACCAGGTTGCTTCCCACCTGATGATGATGGGTATGGTCGACGAGGGTCTTGACATTGTCAGTACCTGTCGTAATCGTTATGATGGAAGGGTCAGGAATCCGTTTGATGAATTTGAATGCGGCCACTGGTACGCAAGGGCAATGTCAAGCTATGGACTGCTGCAGGGATTAACCGGCATCCGTTATGATGCCGTTGAAGATATATTATACATAGATTCAAAACTCGGCAGGGATTTTACTTCATTTATTTCCACTGCAACCGGCTTCGGAAATGCCGGAATCAAAGCAGGAAAACCATTCATTGATGTAAAATATGGAGAAATTCCAATAAAAGATGTAATCGTAAAAAACCAGGAGTAATTGTAAACTTCGGGTACAAGGTTCAGGTTACAAGGTACAGGATAGAATTATCTTGCATCTTGTACCTTGTACCTTGCACCTTGTACCCTGTACCCTGTACCTCTTCAGAGTTTCACTTCCTTCCATTTTTCATCTTTCACCGATTTTTCAAGTGCTTCCATTATGGCAACGCACTTCAGGATACTTTCATGACTTCGCGGTTCTTTACCTGTCCGGAACATCTCAACCATATCGGTATAGCATCTTGGAGGGTCAGCCTCCTCTACCCTTGATTTAAGTTCTATAATCCCCTCTTTAGTTTCAGCAAATAATTCCCATCCATAATGCAGGCTTTTAAATATCAGGGTGGCCAGCATTCCATTCGTGTAAGCAAGACTGGCACTAGCATTATTTCCATTTTTCGTGATCCTTGCTTTCACAATATCATCTCCGAAAATGAACATTAATGTCTGAACACTGTGCACTCCATAGAAAAAGATTCCTCCATACGGGGAGTTGATATCAGCCGGACCGTACATCACCACATGGTTTATTGGCTCCATGGATTCTACCTGCTTCTTAATATCAAAAGTAGAATCACTCTGGGCAATTGTGCTGTAAGAAGTCACAGGTGTTCCCAGGGATTCAGCCATAGCCAGGAATTCTTTACCCTCCGAAACACGATAACAGAATGGTTTGTCAATAAATGCAGGTATACCGGCCTTTACAAAAGGAGTTGCTGCTTTCAGATGGTACTTCGCATGCCTGTGATCGACGATCAAAGCATCGATTTTCCCCATCATTTCAAGGGGATCTCTGACTATACCGGGAATTCCTCCCTGGGCCATCGCAGTCTTTGCAAATTCTTCGGTCTCTCCCCAGACAAACAGTACTTCAATACCCGGGAATTTTTTGTCGATATTGAACAATTTTCCAAACCCGGCCGTATGTGAATTCTCCGCTCCTATGATCCCAATCCGTATTTTCTTATCATCTGGTTGATCACCTGCAAAAATTTCTGCAGAAACAACTGGTGAAAATGCAACGGCCGACAAAGCTGCACCCTTACCAATTTTATTTATAAATTTTCTTCTTGTTTCCATATTTATTCCGGTTAAAGAAGCATGGGGCATGGAACACAGAGCGGAGGGCGGAGGGCGGAGGGCAGAGAGCAAAAAGCAAGTCATACAAGTCAGAAATAACACGCAACCTGCAACTTGTACCTTGTAACCTGCAATGCTGTACTCTTGCAGCCTTGTAGCCTTGTAGCCTTGCAGCCCTGTAACCTTGTAACCTTGTACCCTGTAACCCTGTACCTTGTACCTTCTTAGATCTTCATTTCCCATCCTTTCTCGTAAGATCTTCCCCAGAGACGATTTGCTTCTTTATCCCCGATTATATGTCCTGTATTTTTATCAATGTCTAATGACCGTCCAATCCGCTGTGCAATATTCCCTAACTGGACAAGCAACGTACTTTTATGCCCGGTCTCAATATCAGCGTTTGGCTTGGTTCCCTTCGAAATAGCATCAAAAAAATTCCGGATATGATAAATATCCAGATTTGCTGAAGGATTTGATAAGTTAATAGGATCAACCTTTGTTACATCTTTAACTTCTTTTATAATATTATCCTTCAGGTCATAGACTATATAACTGTTTCCGTCGATGAACATGCTTCCTTCTTCACCATAAAAAATTGCCCCTGCATACGTTCCCAGGATACGCTGTCCGCTGCAGCTTCTTCCTTCCCACGTTATGGTGACTCCCTCGTCAAAGTCCATGCTGATTACCTGTGTATCCGGAGTTTCCCAGTCATCTTTATAATGGTACCTTCCGCCATTTGAACTTACCCTTACCGGATAGTTCACTCCAAGTCCCCAGCGCATCAGATCTGCCATATGCGTTCCGTTGTTCAGCGCTTCACCCGTTCCCCAGTGCCAGAACCAGTGCCAGTTATAATGAACAACATTATCTTTATAAGGTTTCCTGGGAGCCGGCCCCTGCCAGAGTTCCCAGTCGAGCCATTCGGGGACAGGGGTTTCTTTTCCAATTCCAATCGGTCCGCGGTTATTTGTATACCATCCTCTGCCGAAATATGCCCGGCCTATAATACCATTTTTCAGTTCCTGTACAGCGGTTATTACATTCGGGTATGACCGCCGCTGACTTCCCATCTGGATTACCTTTCCATATCTTACAGCCGCCTTTACCAGTATCTCTCCTTCCGCCGGATTATGACTGCAGGGTTTTTCAACATAAACATGTTTTCCGGCCTGCACTGCCAGGAGGGTGGCCGGTGCATGCCAGTGGTCAGGAGTGGCAATAATCATGGCATCAATATCTTTTGATTCCAGCGATTTCCGGAAATCCCTGAAGCCTTCTGCCCTGATCTGCTGAAATGCACTCAATCCGTCTATACATTTACTGATTGCCCGACTGTCCACATCACAGACATGAAGAACATCGCAATTTTCCTGGCTCGCAAAACTCTGGGCCAATGCATCACCTCTTGAATTTACACCCATTACAGACACATTTATCCTCTCATTTGCACCTCTTATCCTGCTGTAGGACAGGGCACTGGATTCTGATAAAATACCGCCCGCTGCAACCGCAACAGATAATCCTACTGATTTTTTTATGAAATCTCTTCTGGAACTTGAGCTGATTTTTACATTCATTTTAATTCATTTTAAGTGACCCCGTAAATTATGAAATTATTTTGCATTTTGCTTAGTCCGGACTTCGCCCAATATAACTCTCACTTCTTTTTTTCAGTTAGAATTTATTTCCTCTATCCACTGACGTATCATTTTATGAAATAACTCTTCAGCCTGGATCATCCATGAAAGGTCCTCCCGCTGGCTGGCAAAATGGAAATAATGATCCGGCACATAATTCTCAGGATAGGAAATAAATCGGGTTTCAGCATATACATTCTGCAAATGTGACCATGCATTTCTGAATTCTTCAAGAGCTGCATTGACTTTTTCAGTTCCCTGCTTAAGTTGTGTTTTATCAGCTGTATCGCATTCCTTCAAGGCAAGTAAAAGATGGGGTGCGGTTATCTGAAAATCATTGATTGCTGAAAAAACTTCCCAGTGGTACCTGTTTCTTTTTGAACTTTTCAGAAAATTATTTAACGTCTGCGAAGTATACATATATTTCCCGGTAATTGAGGCAGCTTCAATTAACCGGTCTGCGTACTTTTTACTCCAGCTTCCAGGAATATTTAAATCAGGCATTTCAATCAATCTTTCTGAGAAATCTATCTGTTCCGGTTTATCCCCATCATCAGGAGGTAACCAGTGGGCCAGCTGGGGCATATCAAGCAAAGCATTTTCCATATCCGTACGGTTGCCCTCCCTGTTGAAAGCCTTATTCCAGAATTCTGCGGCTTCCCTCAGAGCAGCATATAAATCTGCATAATTTTGAAAGGATATCCCGTATTCTCTCCGGAGGTATGCTTCATCATATTCTTCGAGAGTCCTGCCGGCAGGAGCCCAGCTGTATTCAGCTGAAGCGATCCATCCGCGCCAGTAAGTTTCCATCAGAGGTGAATTATCATCCCAGGCTGTACAGAGCATCCCTCTGATTTCCTTCTCTGCTGCCAGCTGTATAAAACTCCGGATGGAAGCAATACCATTCGGGTCCAGGCCTGTTCTGTCGTCAAATGGTATTAACGTAGCGCCTGTCTGAGCTGCTGTAGCAATCATTACTTTAAGCTTATGATCACGGTACCAGTCAAGGGCAAGAATATTCCCCGGCTGGCGCCCCATCGAATAATTCCAGCGCATGTAAATGCAATTTCCGGGCAATTCTGATAAAACCTCTTCGAGTTTGAGACTTCCTTCAGTCCAAACCTTAGAAGCCTCTTCAGAATTAATGGAAGGATTATAAGTACTTTCATATACACCTGCTTCTTTCAGGGGCATATCATCCCAGAATATAGGAATCCGGCCATTTTCATTGATAAATTCACAAACTCTTTTAAGCCAGTAAAGGTTTAAGCTCAGCATCCCTTCCTTATCTGCAGTAGGCTTGCAACGTGGGCATAATCCGATATTGCCGATTTCGTCTCCGCCCACATGCAGATATCTTGATCCGGGGGTAGCTTCCATGGCATCCCGGTATAAATTGAACAATACCTCATATGTCCCTTCATCCATCGGGCAAAATGCCCATTGATTATTCTTCAGTTCCCTTAGGTGTGCATATTTCTCATGTTTCAGAATAAATGTTGCGTGTCCGAGTCCCTGCACAAGAGGTGAAATTTCAATATGTCTTTGGCGGGCATAATTTGTCAGGGCAGCTATTTCATCTATGCTGATTGCCTGAGGAGCTCCCACCAGTGGCTGCCTCTCGTAACGAAGTTTATCTTCAAATTCAAAAATGACAGCGTTGATTTTATAGCGGGCAAGCCGGTCGATAGTCTCATAATAGTAATTCATATGGTCCAGGTGGTGTTTCACATCGAAATGCACCGCACGGTAAGATAGTGCCGGGTAATCTGTTATTTTGCACGCTGGAATGGGTGTATTAAAATCGCGAGCATCTTCCAGGAGCTGCTCAAGGGTCTGGCAACCATAAAACAAACCTTCTTCCCCTGAAGAGATGATTTCAGCGTTCCCATTTAGGATGGTCAATATATAACCTTCCTGAGAACCAGGTGCAGTTCCGCTATTATCTATTTTTAAAGTCAGCGTACCTTTCTCATTAATAAATGATTCTGTTAATTGAGAGAGGATGTAGCCCAACACAGGACGTTTAATTTCATCTGTCAGATTGAGATTGTCCAGTTTGCCATATTCCAGGCCATTTCCGCTGAGTATTTCCACCTGCCTGGGCTGGGGAATGATTGAAAAAGGAGCCGGCATTTTATTGACATTTCCCGATTCAGCGCCAAGGGAGAAAGTCAGGAGGAAAATTAATAAAAATAATATGTAGATAAGTGCTGATTTTTGTATCATATTTTATTTAGTGTGAGATCATATTTTATTCAGGACTTTATCCATCACCCAGTTAACGTACGCGCCGGTTTTCCCTGTGCTTGGACATTTACCCCGGCCGAGTAACTCATCAACGACCGAATTAATCATGAATTGCTGGATATTTTCGGGATGTGCAATATTATATGTTGCGCTGACTTCAGAAGAATTTATCATGATTGGCCGCAGCTCAAAGGTTGAAAAAGTGATCTTTCCTTTTTCGCCTATCATTTCAATAAAATCTGCTTTTGACTGGACAGGAGCGGTGAAGGACCATGTACCATGCAGCAGGATGCCACTTTCGAAAGCCATGTTGGCAAAGATAGTATCCTCAGCTTTATATATCCCGGCAAAATTCCTGACCATGCTGTTAATCTCTTTTATCTCCCCAAACAGGAAGTACAGGAAATCGAGCTGGTGGCAGGCCATATCATAAAAATATCCGCCGCCTGAAATTTCCGGGATTAAGCGCCAGGGCGGCTCATCAGTTTTAAAGTCTTCCGGTCTGGCGGGTTGAAGAAGCTTCACCCTGACCAGCCGTATTTTTCCGACTTTTCCTGATTCAATTAATTCTTTGATTTTTAAAAAATACGGTAGCGTCCTTCGATAATACGCAACAAAAAGAGGTAATCCTGCCTTTTCTGCAGCCAGGTTCATTTCCAGGCAGTCTTCATAACTGGCGGCCATCGGTTTTTCAACATAAACCGGCTTGCCGGCTTCCAGTGCACGGATGGTATATTCCTTGTGAAATAATGGAGGGGTGGCTATGTATACAGCATTGACTTCAGGATCACTCAGAAGCTTTTCAGGATCATTATACCATTTCGGGATGTTGTGACGGTGAGCATAGTCTTTTGCCAGTGCGTCATTCCTGCGCATAACTGCGACCACCCTGGAACCTTCAGCTTTATTAAAGGCAGGACCGCTCTTCCTCTCTGTAACATCCCCGCATCCGATGAATCCCCAGCATACTTCTTTCATTACCTGTGAATTTTTAAAGAGTGTAAATTACTAAAAATTCACAAGGGATAACTGTAACTACCGGTTTTTAACCGGTAGTCTTCTTACAACTTCTCCAAATAAGCAACCGTAAAGTATTCCTCTTTCACGTTGGGATTGTACTGCATCTGGTCCATAATGATAGCCGATTTCCTGCTATTCTGAACGTTTTCCATCTGCATGGATGCAGCCATATATTTACCCTCGGCTATTTTGCGGATATCAGAAGAGGTTAATATTTTAGAAAGTTCTCCATCAGGATCATAAAATTCTGTCTTGCGACATACATAATCCTTCTTGCCAATCCAGATTATCTTTTTACTTAATCCGGTTTCTTCTGATATGGCTGTAGTCAAAGGCAATGACTCAATTTTCCAGCAATCAACTCCGTCAACTGTCTCACTTCCCGTGATTTTGTAACTGAAATCATCGGTATTCGGCGCCGCCAGATCTGCATTGCTGAAGTCGGAGCCCATAAAACTCTGGTTTTTTTCTCCTGACGCTATTCTCCTTGTTTTCCTTAATGCAGGCATAAATATCCACATATCATCTGAAGCCGCGTCATAATCATATATGAGCATGCCAGTTCCTTTGACCTCGGCTGGTGCCAGAAAACGGATGATCCTTTTTTCTGTCTTGCCGTTATCGGTCAGTTTCGAAGCCATGGATATTTCCCGTACCCTTTCCCTACCCTTCGGATCTATGATTTTAAGCGTCGATATAGTCTCCAGTCCCTGGATCTTACTGACATCCCTGGTCTTTTGCATTATTTCTTTTGCTGATTGCTGTCCATAAACTCCGGCGGACATGAAACAAAATATTAAACAGGCTGAAAAAATCAATCTGATCGTTTTCATAATATATCTGGTTTTAGTTAATATTCATCTTTAAATACTTATCCGGTTTGTTTTATGTCTTTATCTTTGGATTCCTCTTCTCTTTTCACCAACTCTTTCTTATCAATGTCCGTCAGCTTCAGCTGACGGGTTTCCGTCGGCTGAAGCAAACGTTCTTTTGTCTGTTTGAACCGACGGATCTTTGATATTTTAAACTGACTGAAATCCGGTTCCAAAAATCGCGGTTTTACCACCAGCACTATCGAAGGTACAATTACAAGTGCTCCGACAAGGCAGGCAAAAATTGAAATAATAACAAGGAACCCGAAAAATCTTATCGGCGAGAAGGAAGAAAAAGGCAATGCACAGAAACAAATGATGACGCCCAGCGCATTAAAAGTGATACCTCTGCCCGTAGTTGTAAGTGTTTTCACCACAGCTTCCCTTGCAGCCAGCCCCTGTAACCTTTCCTGCTTATATCTCCACAGAAAATGTATCGTATAATCAATCCCCACCCCGATCATTATTGATGACAGAAGTGCAGTTGCCACATCCAGGTAAATGCGAAAATACCCCATTAATCCAAACAACAGTACCAGTGAAACTGCTATGGGAATTGAACTTGTCAATCCTGCAGAGATTGAACGGAAAGCTATTGCAAGAATTAAAGCACAAAGGATAAGAGAAACGAGCAGCGAACTGACTTGCCCCCTTACGACAAGGTTTGCCAGTTGAGCAGTAACATACCCGTAACCTCCCACCCTTTTAAAATTAGGATCTCCGGTAGTCAGCCTGCGTACTTCTCCAATTACATTATTGATAGTTGCATTGCTGCCCTCGTTTATCCTTATCATAATCTGTGCATTCTCATAATTGAAATCTATAAGTTTTTCCAGGTCTTCAGGATTGCCGTTCATACTGTATAGCAGCAGGTACTGGGCAATTGCTTCCCTGTTATCAGGTATCATATCGTAGAACTCGTCTCCCGGATTATTCATGGCTTTACTGATCTCCCTCATAACCGAGGATATTGACATTACATTGCCAACCCCGGGGTAACTTTTGAGGTCTTCTGTATAATTGTCAATTTTCTTCATAACCTCAGGATCCATAATGTCGCCATTAATATGAATAGATAAATTCTGCGATCCTCCGAAAACCTTATTGATAATAGTTGCACTCTGCCTGGCAGGATGTTTTTCCGGGAAAAATTTTTCGACGTCAGTATCAACTTTTAAAAAGAGAATTCCAAATCCAGCAGCCACTACAACTGCTCCGGTGATGATCAGGACTCTTCCGGGCTTAGCAGTGACAGATATTGCTATCTTTTCCAGCAACCGGTCCAGCATCCTTTTATTACCATTTTTATTAGACCTTTTGATATTCGGCTTTTTCAGAAAGGAAAGCACAGCGGGAATGAAACACAGGCTTATAGTCAGTGCAAAAGCAATTCCGATAGCTGAAATTATTCCAAGTTGTTTGGCCGGTAT